>NZ_VWWG01000138.1:0-16880 GCF_011753085.1 Burkholderia sp. Tr-862 | reverse complement strand
GTGCTGCCGGTCGTCGGGGGCGGCATTGCGCTCGCCGTGCCCGGTGCGGGCGGTGCCGGCATCCGGCTGGCCGGCGTCGGCTTCAGCCAGCCCGATGGCGCGACCGGCTCCGCGAGCGGGCGCGGCGCTGGCTTGCTGCGCGGCTTCGGCCGGGCCTGCGGATCGGGTTTCCACACCGTCGGGCGCGAATACCGGCCGTTCTGCCGCGGCGCCATCGAGTTGACGGTATGAGCGGTCGTCGGCTGCACGAGGTCGTCGTCACGGTGCAGCGCGCTGCGCGGCAGATCGGCGACGCCGCGCACATCGTCGTCGTCGACGTCGCGCGCGAGCTTGACGCCGAACGACGTGTCGACCCACGCGGCGAACTGCCGCCAGCCGATGCCGGTCAGCCACGGCAGGCCCGCGAAGAACAGCACGACCATCGCGACCGGCGTGCCGATGGGGCCGAGCACGTGCGCGAAGCCGTTCGAGAACGCGTGGCCGAGCGCATTCGTGTCGGGGCCCGACAACGGGCTCGTCAGTGCGCAGCTTGCGACGAACACGGCCGCGAAGCCCAGCCACAGGCGAATCGAGCCGCGGCCGGCGAGTCCGCCGCCAGCGGGTAGCATCGCCTGAACGAGACGCCAGAAGAGAAGGAGGAACCAGACGGCGGAGATGCCGAACCAGCCGAAGACAACCGTGTGCATGCTTTGATGAAACAGGAAGAGGGTGGGGAGCGCGGTGCGCGACCCGCCGAGTTTAACCGGCCGACGAACAGGACTCTAATGCAGCATGAAGGCAGCGCTGCGCTTCCAGGCTGCGGGACGCATGCGTGCGGGTTCCGCGCGGGCGAAGGCGGCCGGCCGGCCTTCGCCCGCGCGCTGCATCAGGGGCTCCGGCGCGTGAAGGTCAGCGTCGCGCCGGCTTCGGTCACGATCTGCAGTTGCTGCGGCTCGCGCATCTGCACGCCGGTCTTTTCGATGTGCGCGAGCGCATCGAGGTACGCGTGCTCGAGCTGGCCGCCGAGCGCGTTCGGACACGCCATGCGCGTGCCGGCGAGCGGTCCGAAACTCAGCAGGCCGTTCTTGAGCGCGTAGGTGCCCATGTAACGGTTGCAGCCCGAAAAGCCGCTGGCGCGCCGGATGCCCGATTCGGTGGACAGCGCGAGCTTGATCGGCTCGCCGTTGTCGCCGTGCGGAATCGTGCGCGGCGTGCCGTCGGCGTTCAGCCAGCTCGTGAGCTCCCAGCTCGTGTCGTCGAGCAGCTGGACGGCGGCCGGGTTGTACGGGTCGGGTGCGGGGGCGGCGGAATCGGGGTGGGTCGGCATCGCGCAGGCGGCGAGAAGCGTGGCAAGCGTCAACGCGCAGAGCGGCGCGCGCAACGGGCGAAGCAGACCGGTGCGTACGCGTGCGGCTGCGGACAAGTGGGACATGAGCCTCGTTCCTCATCGGATTCTGATCAAGGCGTAAGAGTAACGCACCCGCCCCGCGCGAGGCGAGCCGACACTTCGCGCGTGAAAACGTTCGCGGTCCGCCCGCGGTCCGCGCGCGGCGGGGCCGCGGCGCGACGAAACCGGCCAAACCGGCGCGGGTGCGCGTGTTAACATCGAAGCCGTTTTCGTCCTCCAACAGAACCAGCGGGAAATCACATGCAGATCGGTCAGCGGCTCGGTACACCGCTTTCTCCCTCGGCCACGCGCGTCATGCTGCTCGGCGCGGGCGAACTCGGCAAGGAAGTCATCATCGCGTTGCAGCGGCTCGGCGTCGAAGTCGTCGCGGTCGACCGCTACCCGGACGCGCCGGGCCACCAGGTCGCGCATCGCGCGCACGTGATCGACATGACCGACGCCGCCGCGCTGCGCGCGGTCGTCGAGGCCGAGCGTCCGCACCTGATCGTGCCGGAGATCGAGGCGATCGCGACCGACGCGCTCGCCGCGATCGAGGCGGCCGGCCTGGCCGAGGTGATCCCGACCGCGCGCGCGACGCAGCTCACGATGAACCGCGAAGGCATCCGCCGGCTCGCGGCCGAGGAGCTCGGGCTCGCGACGTCGCCGTACGCGTTCGCGGATTCGTTCGACGCATTCAGCGCGGCCGTCGCGAAGATCGGCATGCCGTGCGTCGTGAAGCCCGTGATGTCGTCGTCGGGCAAGGGGCAGTCGGTCGTGCGGACCGAAGCCGACGTGAAGCCCGCGTGGGACTACGCGATGGCGGGCGGCCGCGTGAACCACGGCCGCGTGATCGTCGAGGGCTTCATCGATTTCGAGTACGAGATCACGCAACTGACCGTGCGCGCGATCGACCCGGCGACGCTCGAGACGCGCACCTACTTCTGCGAGCCGGTCGGCCACGTGCAGGTGGCGGGCGACTACGTCGAATCGTGGCAGCCGCAGCCGATGAGCGCGCTCGCGCTGGAAAAGTCGCGCGAGATCGCGCACAAGGTGACCGAGGCGCTCGGCGGCCGCGGATTGTTCGGCGTCGAGCTGTTCGTGCGCGGCGACGACGTGTGGTTCTCCGAGGTGAGCCCGCGGCCGCACGACACCGGCCTCGTCACGCTCGCGTCGCAGCGTCAGTCGGAGTTCGAGCTGCACGCGCGCGCGATTCTCGGGCTGCCGGTCGATCCGACGCTCGGTTCGCCGGCCGCGTCGGCGGTGATCTACGGCGGGCTCGACGAGCGCGGCATCGCGTTCGAGGGCGTGCGCGACGCGCTGGCCGTGCCGGGCGCCGACCTGCGCCTGTTCGGCAAACCGGAAAGCTTTGCGAAGCGGCGCATGGGCGTCGCCCTTGCGACCGGCGCGAGCGTCGACGAAGCCCGCGAACGCGCGAAGCGTGCCGCGGCGGCCGTGCGACCCGTGTCGGCGCGCTGACGAGACGAGGCGCGCGCGATGGCATCGAGATGGCGGCGGATCGGACGAATCGGCAGGCTGGGCACCGCGCTGGCGCTGATCGCGAGTCTCGCGGGGTGCGGCCTCGCGGCCGCGCCGTGCCGGGTCGCATCGGCCGGGCTGAAGATCGTGCCGCTCGTCGGCCATGTCGCGGCCGCGCCGACCGACGCGTGCGCCGACGTCATCGATCCCTGAGCGCCGAACCCTCGGCCCCTCGGCCCATCACCAACGATAACCGCGCGTTCGCGAGGGCGCGCTTCCACCCGTCTCGTGAAAGGATCTGCATGATTCGCCAAACCTTCGCCGCGCTCGCGCTGGCCGGCACCGCCGTTTCCGTCGCGCATGCCGCGCAACTGACCGTCGAGGAGATCGACGCCGATGCGCGCGAGCAGACCGTCTATCAGTGCGCGAACCTGAAGCAGCCGGTACGCGTGTCGTACTGGCGCGCGGCCAACGGCCAGAGCTTCGCGCTGGTGCCGGTCAACGGGCAGCAGTTGCTGTTCGTCGACACCGTATCGGCGTCGGGCGCGCGTTATCAGGCCGGACGCTATACGTGGTGGACGAAGGGCAGGGAAGGGACGCTGCGCGACGAGATCGCCGACCAGAATGCCGCCCCGCTGCTGGGCGACTGCATGCAGGTCGAGAAGAAGAAAAAGAAGAAGGGCTGAGCGCCGCACGCGGTCGGACACGCGATGCGAGCGTGCCGATCGCCGCGACCGGCGCGGCCAGCCCGGTGGGCTCCTGAACCGGACGGTGGATCGGGCGGCCCCCCGGGCTCGCCGGCCGCGCGATGATTTTTCGGATCAACGTGCCCGCGATCCGACCCCGGATGACGGCCATCGGCCAATCCGGATAGCCCGATCGCCCGGTACATCGCCCGCGCCCAGCATCCCGGCGCACGCCGCGAACCGCCACCCGGGGCCGTTCGCGGTGTTGTCACGGACAGATGGCCGCGCAGTGCTACAATACGGCCCTTTCCGCCGGCATTCGCGCCGAACGGAGTCCGCACGGCCTGTGGTGCCCGCTGTTCGAATCGAACCGGTCCCAAGCGCCAGAGCGGCGCCGCGCGGCGCGCCGCGGCTCCGTCTACTTCCGAATTGTGATGAGCGCAGGCCCGGCGGGCCTGACGCACGATGTCCCCGCCGCGCCTTTTGAGCGAAACGCCACCATGTCCGATTCTGTCGCCAAGCCAGTCGACGCAACCTTCGATCAATTCGGCCTTGCCGCCGATATCCTGAAAGCCATTGCGGAGCAGGGTTATACGACGCCGACGCCGATCCAGGCGCAGGCCATTCCCGTCGTGCTCGCCGGGCGCGACGTCATGGGCGCCGCGCAAACGGGTACCGGCAAGACCGCGAGCTTCTCGCTGCCGATCATCCAGCGGCTGCTGCCGCAGGCCAGCACGAGCGCGTCCCCGGCGCGCCACCCGGTGCGCGCGCTGATCCTCACGCCGACCCGCGAGCTCGCCGACCAGGTCGCCGCGAACGTGCACGCGTATGCGAAGCACACGTCGCTGCGCAGCGCGGTCGTGTTCGGCGGCGTTGACATGAATCCGCAGATGGCCGAGCTGCGCCGCGGCGTCGAGATCCTGATCGCGACGCCGGGCCGCCTGCTCGACCACGTGCAGCAAAAGACGGCGAACCTCGGTCAGGTCCAGATCCTCGTGCTCGACGAAGCCGACCGGATGCTCGACATGGGCTTCCTGCCCGACCTGCAGCGCATCCTGAACCTGCTGCCGAAGGAACGCCAGACGCTGCTGTTCTCGGCCACCTTCTCGCCGGAAATCAAGAAGCTCGCATCGACCTACCTGCGCAACCCGCAGACGATCGAGGTCGCGCGCAGCAACTCGACCAACGCGAACGTCACGCAGATCGTCTACGACGTGGCCGAAGGCGACAAGCACTCGGCCGTCGTGCAACTATTGCGCGATCGCGGGCTCAAGCAGGTGATCGTATTCTGCAACAGCAAGATCGGCGCGAGCCGGCTGGCGCGCAACCTCGAGCGCGACGGCGTGGTCGCGTCGGCGATCCACGGCGACAAGTCGCAGCTCGAGCGGATGCAGGCGCTCGACGCGTTCAAGCGCGGCGAGATCGAGGCGCTGGTCGCGACCGACGTGGCCGCGCGCGGTCTCGACATCGTCGAACTGCCGGCCGTGATCAACTTCGACCTGCCGTTCAACGCGGAAGACTACGTGCACCGGATCGGCCGCACGGGCCGCGCGGGCGCGACGGGCGATGCGCTGTCGCTGTGCAGCCCGAACGAGCGCAAGCAGCTGGCCGATATCGAAAAGCTGATCAAGCGTCCGCTCGAGGTCCAGACGCTCGCGCTCGACAAGCCGTCGCGTCATCGTCACGACGACCGTGGCGGCGAGCGTGCCGGGGAGCGCAGCGGCGAACGCGGCGGTGAACGCGGCGGCCGTCGCGAGCGCGACGAGCATCGCGGTGCGTCGGCGCGTCGTTCGGGTGGGTCCGAGCGTGGCGGCCATCATCGTCGCCACGAGGCGCCGGTCGACGATTTCTTCCTGAAGCCGTACGAACCGTCGGTGCCGGCGACGCAGCCGGAAGAGACGCAGTCCGCGCAGCAGCACGAGAAGAAGGGGCCGAAGCGTCAGGTCGCCGCGCTGCTCGGCGGCTTCGGGATGCCGCGCAAGCCGTCGGCGTAAGCGGGCGGTTCAAGCGGTTGGTGCGGCGCGCGAGCGCTGCCGCAGAAACGGGTGCATGCGATGAGCATGTGCCCGTTTTTCATTGGGCGAGTGGATTGCGAGTAGGTGGGTGAGCGGGGGGCATGACGTGCCTGCCGCGTGGGGCGGGCGCAGTCCGGGGGACGCTCCGGTGCCGTGCAGTCAGCAGGCGTGCTGCCCTCATGCAACCGGATTCAGCGCTGACGGATGCAGGAACGCGGTCGGCACGGACCGGTGTCCTGCGAGCGATTCAATCGGCGCGCTGTCCGAAGCGACGCGACCACGCGTCGGTCGCGGCCGCGTAGAACGCATCCATCGTATCGCCCGGTGGAGCGCCATCGACTGCCAGGCCGAGATGCGCGGCGGCGGCCCGCAGCGCCGGCAGCGGATCGTCGCGTTCGAGCGCGATCGCGCCCGTCTGCTTGCTGAGCTTTTCGCCGTTCGCGTCGACGACGACGGGCACGTGGAGGTAGGCGGGTGTCGGCACACCGAGGCAGCGCTGCAGGTAGATCTGGCGCGCGGTCGAATCGAGCAGGTCGGCGCCGCGCACGACGTGCGTGATGCCCGCGTCGGCATCGTCGACCACGACCGCGAGCTGATACGCCCATTGGCCGTCCGCGCGCTTCAGCACGAAATCGCCGACTTCGGTCGCGAGGTTCTGCGTTTGCGTGTGCTGCCAGCGGTCGTCGAAGGTGACGATCGCATCGTCGCCATCCGGCACGCGCAGCCGCCACGCACGCGCGGGCTTGCCGTGCAGGCCGGTGCGGCAGGTGCCCGGGTAGGCGAGCGTCGTGTGGCGCTCGTGCGCGGCACGCAGCGAATCGGCGATTTCCTTGCGCGTGCAGCCGCACGGATAGACGCGCCCGGCAGCGACGAGCTGTTCGAGCGCGGCCGCATAATCGGCATCGCGCGTGCTTTGCCATACGGGCGGCTCGTCGGGCGTCATGCCGAAATGCGCGAGCGTCGCGAGGATGTCGTCGGCGGCGCCGGGCACCGTGCGCGGGCCGTCGATGTCCTCGATGCGCACGAGCCACGCGCCGCCGTGCGCGCGCGCGTCGAGCCAGCTCGCGAGCGCACCGACCAGCGAGCCGAAATGCAGCGGGCCGGTGGGCGATGGCGCGAAGCGGCCGCGGTAGCCGTTCATCGGGGCACGGCGCAACGCGCGCTTACCCGGCGCTGGCTGCCTGCGCGCAGGCCGGGCACGACTTGCCGGGCACGTAGCTCGGCGATTGCTGGGCGTCCGGCGTGACGACCGCGCGGCACGCGAAGCACGTGACGTTCTCGGTCGGCTGCAGTTGCGGGTTCAGCGCGGTGCGGTAGTCGAACACGAAGCAGTCGCCGTGATAGTGCGCGCCGCCGACTTCCTCGAAATACTTCAGGATCCCGCCCTCGAGCTGGTACACGTTGTCGATGCCGATTTCCTTCATGTGGATCGCCGCCTTCTCGCAACGGATCCCGCCGGTGCAGAACGACACGACCGTCCGGCCCTCGAGATCGGCGCGGTTCGCGTCGATCACTTCCGGGAACTCGCTGAACTTGTCGATCCGGTAGTCGAGCGCGCCGTCGAACGTGCCGACGTCCACTTCGAAGGCATTGCGCGTGTCGAGCATCACGACCGGGCGGCCGGCGTCGTCGTGGCCGCGGTCGAGCCACGCCTTCAGCGTGCGTGCGTCGACCGACGGCGCGCGGCCGAGCTCGGGCTTGATCGCGGGCTTCTTCATCGTGATGATCTCGCGCTTCAGGCGCACGAGCATCCGGCGGAACGGCTGCGAGTCGGACAGGCTCTCCTTGAACTGCAGCGTCGCGAACTTGCCTTCGAACAGCGGATCGTGGCGGATGTAGTCGATGAACGCGTCGGTCGCTTCGCGCGGGCCGGCGATGAACAGGTTGATGCCTTCCGGCGCGAGCAGGATCGTGCCGCGCAGGCCGAGTTCGTTGCAGCGGGCGGTGACGAGGGGGCGCCATTGCTCGGTCGCGTCGATCGACACGAAGTGGTAGGCGGCGAGGTTGACGATGGTCATGATGGTCCGACGGGAAACGGCCGCGGCCGTGCGGCGGGGCGCACGGCGGCCCCGCAAAAAAAGGGTGCGAAGCCGGGGCGGAGATTCGAAAACCCGTATTATCCCGCAAACTGCGCATGCGCCGGCACCCGACCGTTCGGCCTGCATCGCGTGCATCAGCCGAACGGCCGGGCGCGGGGATTTTTTGGGCAGCCTGCGCGACGACGCGGCTACAATAACGCCCATGTCAGATCCCCGCTTCGTCCATCTTCGCGTTCACTCCGAATTCTCGATTGCCGACGGCATCGTGCGTCTCGACGACATCGTCAAGGCGGCGGCCGCGGACGGCCAGGGCGCGCTCGCCCTCACCGATCTCGGCAACGCATTCGGCCTCGTCCGTTTCTACCAGGAAGCCCGCGGCAAGGGCATCAAGCCGATCGCCGGCTGCGACGTCTGGATCACCAATCCGGACGATCGCGACAAACCGTCGCGCCTGCTGCTGCTGGTGAAGGACAAGGTCGGCTACCTGAACCTGTGCGAGCTGCTGTCGAAGGCGTGGCTCACGAACCAGTATCGCGGCCGCGCGGAGCTCGACGCGAGCTGGCTCGACGGCGAACTGTCGCAGGGGCTGCTCGCGCTGTCGGGCGCGCAGCAGGGCGATATCGGGCTCGCGTTCGCGGCCGGTAACGAGGAAGCCGCGCGCCGTCATGCCGAGCGCTGGGCGAAGGTGTTCCCGGGCGGCTTCTACATCGAGCTGCAGCGTTACGGCCAGCCGGGCGCCGAGGCGTACATCCAGCAGGCCGCGACGCTCGCCGCGTCGCTCGGTCTGCCGGTCGTCGCAACGCATCCGACGCAGTTCATGACCGACGATGATTTCACCGCGCACGAAGCGCGCGTGTGCATCTCGGAAGGCGACATGCTCGCGAATCCGCGGCGCCAGAAGCGCTTCACGACCGATCAGTACTTCCGCACGCAGGACGACATGGTCGCGCTGTTCGCCGACCTGCCGTCGGCGGTCGCGAACACGGTCGAGATCGCGAAGCGCTGCAACCTGAAGCTCGAGCTCGGCAAGCCGAAGCTGCCGCTGTTCCCGACGCCGGACGGCATGTCGCTCGACGATTACCTGGTCCAGCTGTCGAAGGAGGGGCTCGAGAAGCGCCTCGAACAGCTGTATCCGGATACGGCGGAGCGTGACGCGCAGCGCGACACGTACTACAAGCGGCTCGAATTCGAGTGCGGGACCATCACGAAGATGGGCTTCCCGGGCTACTTCCTGATCGTTGCCGACTTCATCAACTGGGCGAAGAACAACGGCGTGCCGGTCGGCCCGGGCCGCGGCTCGGGCGCCGGCTCGCTGGTCGCGTACGCACTCGGCATCACCGACCTGGATCCGCTGCGCTACAACCTGCTGTTCGAGCGATTCCTGAATCCGGAACGCGTGTCGATGCCCGACTTCGACATCGACTTCTGCCAGCACGGCCGCGATCGCGTGATCCAGTACGTGAAGGAAAAATACGGCGCGGACGCCGTGTCGCAGATCGCCACCTTCGGCACGATGGCCGCGAAGGCGGCCGTGCGCGACATCGGCCGCGTGCTCGATCTCGGCTACATGTTCACCGATGGCATCGCGAAGCTGATCCCGTTCAAGCCGGGCAAGCACGTGACGATCGCCGACGCGATGAAGGAAGAGCCGCAACTGCAGGAGCGCTACGACCACGAGGACGAAGTGCACCAGCTGCTCGACCTCGCGCAGCGCGTCGAGGGCCTGACGCGTAACGTCGGGATGCACGCGGGCGGCGTGCTGATCGCGCCCGGCAAGCTGACCGATTTCTGCCCGCTGTACACGCAAGGCGACGACGGCGGCGTCGTCAGCCAGTACGACAAGGACGACGTCGAAGCCGTCGGCCTCGTGAAGTTCGACTTTCTGGGTCTCACGACGCTGACGATCCTCGACTGGGCCGAGCGCTACATCCGCCGCCTCGATGCGTCGAAGGCCGACTGGTCGCTCGCGCAGGTGCCGCTCGACGATCCCGCGTCGTTCCAGATCCTGAAGAAGGCCAACACGGTCGCCGTGTTCCAGCTGGAAAGCCGCGGGATGCAGGGCATGCTGAAGGATGCGCAGCCCGACCGCTTCGAGGACATCATCGCGCTCGTGTCGTTGTACCGTCCGGGCCCGATGGACCTGATCCCGAGCTTTTGCGCACGCAAGCACGGCCGCGAGAAGGTCGAGTATCCGGATCCGCGCGTCGAACCCGTCCTGAAAGAGACCTACGGCATCATGGTCTATCAGGAGCAGGTGATGCAGATGGCGCAGATCATCGGCGGCTACTCGCTCGGCGGCGCCGACTTGCTGCGTCGCGCGATGGGCAAGAAGAAGCCCGAGGAGATGGTCAAGCATCGCGAGATCTTCGCCGAAGGTGCGGCGAAGAACGGCCTCACGCGCGAGAAGTCCGACGAGATCTTCGACTTGATGGAGAAGTTCGCGGGCTACGGCTTCAACAAGTCGCACGCGGCGGCCTACGCATTGCTCGCGTATTACACCGCGTGGCTGAAGGCGCACCATCCGGCCGAATTCATGGCGGCCAACATGACGCTCGCGATGGACGACACCGACAAGGTGAAGATCCTGTTCGACGATTGCGTCGTGAACAACCTCGTCGTGCTGCCGCCGGACATCAACCAGTCGCATTACCGGTTCGAGCCGGTCGGCGAAGCCGACGGCAAGCGCTCGCGCACGATCCGCTACGGCCTCGGCGCGGTGAAGGGCAGCGGCCAGAACGCGATCGAGGAAATCCTGCGCGCGCGCGAGGAAAAGCCGTTCACCGACCTGTTCGACTTCTGCGAGCGGATCGACCGGCGCGTCGTCAATCGCCGCACGGTCGAGGCGCTGATCCGTGCCGGCGCATTCGATTCGCTGAACGCGAACCGCGCGCAGATGCTCGCGTCGGTGCCGCTCGCGATGGAAGCGGCCGAGCAGGCCGCGGCGAACGCGATGCAGGCCGGCCTGTTCGACATGGGCGCCGAGTCGCCGCACGCGCATGCGCTTGTCGACGAACCCGCGTGGGACGACAAGCGCCGCCTGCAGGAAGAAAAGGGCGCGCTCGGCTTCTACCTGTCCGGCCATCTGTTCGACGCGTATCGCGACGAAGTGCGCCGGTTCGTGAGGCAGAAGATCGGCGATCTGAAGGAGGGGCGCGACAAGCTCGTCGCGGGCATCATCGCGTCGCTGCGCACGCAGATGACCCAGCGCGGCAAGATGCTGATCGCGTTGCTCGACGACGGTTCGGGCCAGTGCGAGATCACGATCTTCAACGAGCAGTTCGAGGCGAACAAGGCGCTGTTCAAGGAAGACGAACTGCTGATCGTGCAGGGACAGGCGCGCAACGACGCGTTCACCGGCGGTCTGCGCTTCACGGCCGACACGGTGATGGATCTCGAACGTGCGCGCAGCCGCTACGCGCAGGCGGTGCGGCTCACGATGAACGGCAATGCGGATGCGACGGCGCTGCGCCGCGTGCTTGAACCGCACGTGTCGAAGGACGATTCGGCGGCGCCCGCGGTCGAGGCGCCCATGCCGCGTGGCGGCGGGCGCGACGGCGGCCGTCGCCCGCAGGCGCCGTTGCCCAACGGGCTCGCAGTGCAGGTTCACTACAGCAACGCGCGCGCGCAGGGCGAAATGCGTCTTGGCGACGCGTGGCGCGTGAAGCCGAGCGACACGCTGCTCGCGGAGCTGCGCGCGACCTTCGACGGCAGCGTCGTCGAAATCACGTACTGAACGCGTCCCCGCCGGACGGTCGTCGCTTTTGCGGCCCGTCGCATCGCCATCGTGCGGTGCGGCGGGCCGTTTTCATTTCGGCGGGTGCTTGGGGCTGTCATCCGGACGCTATACAATCCGTCGCGCGCAATGCAGATCCGACGTCGGCCGCGGTCCATCCTTCGGCCGGCGGCGACCACGAGCTTGAAAACGGGGACGGTTGCGCGCGGCACACGATGCGGCGCGGCGCCGTGAGCGACCACGCGAGGAGGCTGGCACGGCGCTGGACGTCAGGATGCCGGTCGGTGCGCGACGATAACAAATCGACAGTGACACCATAACAATGGCCAATGGGACACCGAAGCGGCGGATCCTCGTGATCCGGATTGATTTTCTGGGCGACATGCTGTGCACGACCGCTTTCCTCGGCGCGCTGAAACGCCGCTGGCCGGACGCGGAACTGCACGTCGTCGCGAACCGCTACAACGCGAGCGCGCTGGTCGGCAACCCGGACGTGCATGCGGTCCATACGTATGTGTACAGCCGTCAGTGCGAGCGCAACGACCGCCCCGGGCGGATGCGCGCGTTCTTCGACCGGCTGCGGCTCGTGCGCCAGCTGCGCCGCCTGCGGTTCGACCTCGTGGTCGTGCCGAACGGCGGCATGCATCGCAGCAGCATCCAGTTGGCACGGCAGCTCGGCGTGAAGGATTGCCGCTGGCACGATGCCGATTCCGAATTCGACGATCGCAAGCCCGCACACGTTGCGTCGCGGCCGATGTGCCATGAAGCGCTGTCGGGATTCCGGCTCGTGCCCGAACTCGGTCGTACCGATCTCGACGGTCTCGCGCTGTCCGTCCATCCGGATCGCGCGCTGCAGGACACCTGGTATCGGCTGCTCGGGCCGCGCACGAAGCCGCGCGTCGGCCTGTTCGTCTCGAACAAGGCGGCGGAGCGGCGCTGGCCGGCCGATCGATGGTGCGAACTCGGCCGGCGGCTCGCGCCGTTCGCCGACGTGATCGTGTTCCGCGATCCTGCGGTGTCGGCCGAGGCCGACGGTGACGCGTGGCGGGATGTGAACGCCCGGCATGTCGCGCCGTCGTCGGTGGCCCAACTGGTGGCCGCCGCGAGCGTGCTCGACGCGATCGTGTCGGCCGACAGCGCTCCCGTGCATCTCGCGTCGGCGCTCGGCGTGCCGGTGGCCGCGCTGTTCGAGGACCGTCCCGAGAAATACCGGCGCTGGCATCCGCTCGGCGTGCCGCACATGATCCTGCGGGCCGGCGCGACGGTCGACGCGATCGGCGTCGACGCGCTCGAGCGCGCGGTGCTGCATCTGTTGAAGAAGGCAGGGCAAGCCGACGACGCGACGGGCGGCGCGCTGCCGCTTCCGGACGTCACGCTCGCGGTACCCGAGGTCGGAGCGATCGTTTCGTAGCGTCCCGGCCGGCCGGCGCTACCGCTGCCCCGGCCAGCGCGAGCAAACGCGCGCAACGAGACGCGATGGCCGCAAGTCCCGCCGCGCGCGGCGCGCCGCTGCCGCATCGCCGGAAAGGGCGGCGCCGGCTACCGGCCGCCGCCGGGACGTGCCGCCCACACTCGAAGCCCGCTGCCCGACGCCCTGCGGCCGCAAAATCCTGTACATTGCGAGCCTTGTCCAGCCTGCTAGACGGAATCGCCGTGGCCCTGTTTTCTTCCGCCCGCCCGCCCAGAACCATCCTCGTCGCAGCACCGCGCCGCATCGGCGACGTGCTGCTGACGACGCCGCTCGTGCGTTCGCTGAAGGCGCGCTGGCCCGATGTGCAGATCGACATGCTGGTGTTTCGCGGCACCGAGGGCGTGCTGGAGCACAACCCCGACGTGCGGCGCGTGATCGTCGTCGCGCAGCGCGCCGGGTTCCGGGAGCGGCTGCGCGACGCGCTGTCGATGTGGCGCCGCTACGATCTGGCGTGCGCGGCACTGAGCTCCGACCGGCCGCGCTTCTATAGCTGGTTCGCCGGCCGCAAGCGCGTCGGCCTCGTCGATCCGAACCGGGTCACGTGGCTCACGCGGATGATGCTGAACGGCATCGCGATCAATCACCACGAGTCCGCGCATACGGTCGTCAGCACGCTCGCGCTCGCGCCGGTGATCGGCATCGAGCCGGTGTCCGAGGTCGTCGCGCCGGGAATCGGCGACGATCCCGCGCGGCGCGCGCGTTTCGACGCGTGGCTCGCGGAGTCGCCGGCCATCCGCGACGGCAAGCCGCTCGTCGTGCTGCATCCGTACCCGATGTTTCGCTACAAGCAATGGCGGCTCGAAGGCTGGATCGAGATGATCGAATGGCTGCGCGCGCAGGGCTTCGCGATCGCGCTGTCGGGCGGCCCGGCCGATCGCGAGCGCGAGTACGCGGAGCAGGTCGCGGCCGGGGCGGGCGGCGACGTGCTGAACCTGGTGGGCCGCCTCACGTTCGGCGAAAGCGCGGAGCTGGTGCGGCGCGCGCGGCTGTTCATCGGACCCGATACGGGCGCGACGCACGTCGCGGCCGCGACGGGCGTCGACACGATCGCGCTGTTCGGTCCGTCCGACCCGGTGCGCTGGGGGCCGTGGCCGCAGCACTGGCCGCCGACCGAAAACCCGTGGGCGCTGCGCGGCTCCGCGCGGCACGGCAACGTATGGCTGCTGCAGGGTGAGGGCGATTGCGTGCCGTGCCGGCAGGAGGGCTGCGAGCGCCATGTGGACAGCCACAGCGACTGCCTCGTCAATCTCGGCACGCAGCGTGTGAAGATGGCGGCGGCCGAGATGCTCGGGCTGAATCCGCCGGACGCCGCCGACACGGTCATCGACACGTCGCGGCTGCATCGCGCGCGCTCGGACTGACGCGCGAGCCCTGAACATTTCCCGATTTGAAAGGCGGAGCGTGGCATTGCGGCGCCACGCGTCGAAGGCGTGCGGCCGCGCATCCGGCAGCGGCGCGCGCCGCCATTGAAGACGAGCCGGGTGCTGGCGGCACCGTGCGCCGCCCGCCAGCCCGGCGCGTGATGCGTGATGCGTTATGCGTTACGCGCTGCGCCGGATCGCCGACGTCTCGCGCGGCAGCGCTTCGCCGCGCTCGGCGCAGCCGAGCAGGATGCCGGCGAGCAGCACCAGCAGGTGACCTTCGGCGAAATCGAGCAGCAGCGAATTCGCGAGGCTGCCGATCGCGAAGATCGCGAGCCATCCGAGCAGCAAGTGCTGCGAACGCGGGTCGAGCGCGCGGCTGCCGCGCGCGATCTGCACGATCAGGTTCACGAACAGCAGGACCCCGAGCGTGCCGAGCTGCACGGCCATCAGCAGGTATTCGTTATGCGGGTTCGACGTGAGCTGGCCTTCGGCGGCCGTCTTGCCCGCCGTGAGCTTCTCGAACTCGAACTCGAGACCGCCCGAGCCGTAGCCGATCACGGGGCGCATGCGATACAGCTCGAGCCCCTTCTTGTACCACTCGAGACGCAGCCCGGTCGACGTGGCCGCATCGGTCTGCCGATATTGCTGCACTTCCGTCACGACCTTCACGAGGCGGCCGTTGTGCACCGTGCACGCGGCAGCGACGAGCGCGACGCCGGCCAGGACCAGCGCTCCGGCGGCGAGGGTCGCGCGCAGTGCCGACTGGCGGCGCAGCAGCAACACGAAACGCACCGCGACGACGAGGATCAGCAGCAGCGCGATGACCTGCCCGGTGCGCCCCTGCAGCATCACGAACACGTTGATCAACGACCATGCGGCGACGGCTGCATACGCGGCGCGCGACAGCGCGGTGCGGGCCGAGAGCGCCAGGTCGGCGGCCTGATAGAACAGCAGCGCGCCGAACATGCCGGCCGCGATGTGGTTCTTGAACACCCACGCGCGCGACAGCGGCAGATCGGACGCATGCGCGGGCCCGATCGCGGTCAGGCCGAGATAGTTGGTGGTCGACAGCAACAGGATCACGCACAGCGTGCCGAACCACGCGCGCCGCACGATCGGCGCCCAGTTCGAATGGCGGAACGCGAGCACCGCAAACGGCAGCAGCAGCAGCTTGTCGTACTTGCCGATCCAGTTCCACGCCTTCGGGTGCGGCGCGACGGTATAGGTGACGCTCGCGGTCAGCGCCGCGAGAATCAGCAGCGCGGCGAGCGACGCCGGTTCGGTGACGAACGAGCGCAGGTCGCGCCAGAATTCGGGGGAGATGATGAGCGCGGCCGCGAACAGCCCGCAGAACACGTTGGTCAGCGCGGTCGAGATGGGCACCATGCAGAGCGCGATGACGGCGAAGGCGCGGGCGGCGGTCAGGCGCCGCGTGGCGGGAGCGGAAAACGAAAGCATCGGAACCTGTCGAATGGACGAATGCGGCATGCGGGCACCGTGCTGCGCGCCGCGCGCCCCGCGGCGGCAGTGCCCGGGACGAAGCGCGCAGTATACGCGAACCGGCGCGCGTTTCCGTGGCGTTTCCGGGGTCTGATCAGCTGAATGCGCGCTTGATCCGCGAGCGCAGCAGCGCGCGCTTGAGGCGCCCGTCGACAGTCGGCGTGTCGAGCGCGATACGCGAGCCGGCCGGCTCGCCGCGATGGAGGTAATAGCGGTCGAACGTGGCCTGCGTCATGCCCCATTTGTTGAGGAACTGGCGGCGGCCGTCGTTCTTGACGATCTTGCCGGTGCTCTTCTGCTGGAAGTGATAGACGAGGCTGTCGCCGACGCCGAGGAAGATCCGGCAGCCGGCGTCCCAGAATTTCATCGAGAAGTCGTTGTCGCTGCTCATCCCCGGCGACAGTTCGCTGCTGTAGCCGCCGATGCGGTTCCACCAGTCGCGGTGCACGAGCGTCGGCGGCCAGGTCGAGCCGAGCCAGTCCGCCCGCGCGAGTCGCGGCGTGGCCGCGATGAGGCCGGCCGCGTCGAACTGCTCGGCGTCGCGGCCGAAATTGCTGACGACGACGCACGGGTTGCGCGTGTCGACCGGCTCCACCATCGTGCCGGACAGCATGAACAGGTCGGTCGGCATCTGCTCGATGCGCCGCACGAGCGCCGCATCCCAGCCCGGGCAGCAGTACATGTCGTCGTTCATGTAGACGACGTAGTCGCGCGTCGCGCGCGCGGCGGCCAGGTTCACCGCGTGGCAGATGCCGATGTTGGTCGGCGACGCGGTGTGCTCGATACCTTCGCTGCGCACCCAGTCGAGCGTGCCGTCCGAGCCGTCGTTCACGTGCACGATGATCTGGTGGTCGTAGGCCGAATGACGGCGCAGGCTGTCGACGACGAGCTTGAGGTACGGCAGGTTGTTCCAGGTCGGGATGATGATGGAGAACATGGCGGTCGGATTCGGTGGTCGTCGTGTCGGCGGCGCATGGCGCGGCGCCGCGCTTAGGGCGCGCATGGCACGCAGGCAGCCCGGCATTGTAACGCCGGGCCGGCCGCATGCCGGCGGCGTCAGGATGGGGCGGGGCGGGCCGCGCTCAGCGGGCTGGTTCGTGGCCGAGCTTCAGGAACCGGTAGTACACCGTTTCCGCGTTGAACACGGCGATCATGAAGCCCGCGCGTCCGTCGAGAAACCCGCGCCGCAGCACGTAGGTCCGCACGAACGCCCATGCGCCGCGCGCGAGA
>NZ_VWWG01000137.1:0-16849 GCF_011753085.1 Burkholderia sp. Tr-862 | reverse complement strand
ACTCGCGCTCGCGGGCTACGGACTGTTCGGCGTCGGCTATATCGGCTACATGACGTTCATCGTCGCGCTGCTGCGCGGCGCGGGGATGAGCGGGACGGTCGTGTCCGCGTTCTACGTGACGCTCGGCGTCGCGACCGTCGTGTCGGCGCGGCTGTGGTCGGGGCTGCTCGACCGGATGCGCGGCGGCCAGGCGCTGGCCGTGCTCAACGCACTGCTCGGCGTCGCGACGCTGATGCCGGCGCTGTTCGTGCATCCGGCGGCCGCGTTCGCGTCGGGCGTGCTGTTCGGCGCGACGTTCCTGTCGGCGGTCGCGGCGACCACCGCGTTCGTGCGCCACAATCTGCCGCCGGAAGGCTGGGCGAAAGGCATCAGCGCGTTCACGACGGTCTTCGCGTTCGGGCAGATCGCCGGCCCCGTCGCGATCGGCTGGGTGTCGGACAGCGCGGGGCTCGCGCGCGGGCTCGTGTATTCGGCGCTGACGCTGTTCGCGGGTGCGGCGCTCGCGGCCGGGCAGCGCGCGCTGCGGGCGTCCTAGGGCCTGTTCACGCTAATAGCGGGCTTGCGAACGTGCGTTGCCGGTCGTCACGCGCGTTTCACCGCACACACGCCGTGCGCGACACGCGATGAAACGCGCGGCTGAAGTAGATGAGGCTGTCGCCGTCGTGGCGCACGCGGATCGACGTCGCCTCGATGAACATCACCGAATGCGAGCCGACTTCCTTCATCTCGGCGATCGTCCCCTCCAGGCTCGCGAGCGCGTCGCGCAGCACGGGCACGTCCTGCTCGCCGCGATCCCACACCGGCAACGCGAAGCGGCGCTCCATCGGCAACTCGGTGAGCCCCGCGAAATGCCGCGCGAGCAGTTCGTGCTCGGCGGGCAGCACGTTGATGCACACGTGCCGATTGCGCTCGAAGATCGCGTGCATCGCGCTCGACCGGTTCAGGCACACGAGCAGCGTCGGCGGCGCATCGGTGACGGAACAGACGGCGCTCGCCGTGATTCCGCAGCGGCCGTGCGGCCCCGCGGTGGTGATCACGTTGACGGCCGCGCCGAGGTGGGCCATCGCTTGCCGGAAGGCCTTTTGCGCGTCGGTCGGTTCGGCGCGCGCCGGTTGCGGGGTGTCGGTCGTGGCGGACATGGGCGCTCCTGATTGGATGAGTGCGGCGATCGTGCATGGTATCGATGCGGCATCGGATCGTCGACGATGATCCAAGCGTACGCCGCGAAAAAGCCGGCGAACATTCGCACGATTGATGCCGAAGCTGGCGTTCCCGCCAACGCGTCTAAAGGTTCTACCTAGCTGCGCGGCGCGGCGCGCGAAAAAAACTGCGATCGGGCGTTCGCGCGGCACGTGAAGGGGTATTCAGCGCATTTTCGGCTCGTTATGATGTGCCGCATACCCCCGACGAACGACGCTTGCCTGATATGCGGCGCGTGCGATACCGATACCGATATTTTGCGAGACACTCCGATGACGTCACCCGCTCCGATCGTATACATCGTCGACGACGACAGCGGCATGCGGACGTCGCTCGCCTGGTTGCTCGAATCGGTCGGCATCGCGTCCGAAGGATTCGCGAATGCCGCCGACTTTCTCGCGCGCTTCGACGTGAACCTGCCCGCGTGCCTGGTGCTCGACGTGCGGATGCCGGAGAAAAGCGGTTTCGACGTGCAGGCGGAGCTGAATGCGCGCGGCGCGACGCTGCCGGTGATCTTCGTCAGCGGGCACGGCGACATTCCGATGTCGGTGCGCGCACTGCAGAACGGCGCGATCGACTTCGTCGAGAAGCCATACAACTCGCAGCAGATGCTCGAGCGCGTGCAACGCGCGCTGCGGCTCGCGCAGCAGCGGCACGCGGTCGACCGGCATCACCGCGAGCTGCGCCAGCGGCTCGATGCGCTGACCGCACGCGAGAAGGAAGTCCTGCGCGGCGTCGTCGACGGCAAGGGCAGCAAGCAGATCGCGTCGGACCTGTCGATCAGCGTGAAGACCGTCGACGTGCATCGTGCGAGCATCAAGGAGAAGCTCGGCGCGACGTCGATCGCCGCGCTCGTGCGCGACGTGATGGTCGTGTGGGGCGGCGACAACGAAACGCCGCGCTAGCTGCCAGCTGCACGCGCGCGCGCCGAAGCGCGCCACGCTCAACGCATGTACAACCCGCCGTTGATGTCCCAGCACGCGCCGTTCGCGAAATGCGCGTCGCCCGACGCGAGCAGCACCGCCGCATCCGCGACGAAACCGGCCGAGCCGAGCTTGCCGCCCGGCAGGCTCGCGAGCACCTGCCGCAGCTTCTCCGGTGCGACGCTCTCGTAGACGATCGGCAAGTCGAGCGGGCCCGGCGAGATCGCGTTGACGGTCACGCCCTGCGCGGCGAGATCGCGCGCGAATACCTTGGTGAGCGTCAGCGTGCCGCCCTTCGCGGCCGCATAGTGCGCGCCCGTCGCCGAGCCGCCGTTCTGCCCGGCGAGCGACGCGATGTTGACGATGCGGCCCGCGCCGCGCGTCGCGAAGTACTGGCCGAATACCTGGCAACCGAACAGCACGCTGCGCAGGTTCACGTCGATCACCTGATCGAACTGCTCGGCCGTGATCTCCATCGCGGGCACGACCTTCGACGCGCCGGCATTGTTGACGAGCACGTCGATCGTGCCCCAGCGCGCGACGAGCGCATCGCGCGCGGCTTCGAAGTCGCGCTTCGACGTGACGTCGAGCGGCAGCGCGATCGCGCGTTCGCCGCTCGGGTCGAGTTCGCGCGCATGCGCTTGAATGGCGTCGGCGGCGATGTCGGCCAGCGCGACGCGATAGCCGGCCGCATGAAAGTGTTCGGCGATGACGGCGCCGAGCCCGCGCGCGGCGCCGGTGACGAGGACGACTCGATCTGACATGGTGCGTGATTCCCTGGTTCGCGGGCGCGTGGCCGAAGCGGCGCCCGCATCGTGGTTCATCCGGCGAGCGCCGCCTCGAAGTGCGCGGCGACGGCGCACACCTGTTCGTCCGCGCCCTTGCGTCCGACGATCTGCAAGCCGGCCTTCAGCGGCGTTCCCGCGAGCGGCAGCGGCAGGCTGAGCGCGGGGTGACCGCTCAGGTTGAACGGTCGGATCAGCGACGACATCGCAATCACCGACACGCCGTCGCGTGCCTGCTGAAGCGTGATCGGCAACGCGGGCAGCGTCGGCAGCACCAGCACGTCCGCATGTTCGAGCGCGGCATCGACCTGCGCGGTGAAGCGCGCGCGCGCGGCTTCGGCTTCCTCGAGTGCGGCCGGTGTCGTCGTCGCGGCCGTGCGCAGCCGCGCGTCGAGATCGGCGCCGAGCTTGCCGGTTGCGACGAGATGACCGAAGGCGCGCGACGTTTCCGCGTTAATGACGGCGAGCCCCGCCGCGAACGCGGCAGGCAGCTCGTCGAGCACGGCATCGCGCACGCGCAGGCCGGACGCGCACACCGCCGTGTCGAGCGCGGCGACGATGGCTGCGTCGGCATCGACGATCACGCGCGCGATCGTGCAGCCGCCAACGGGCGCCGCCGCACGCGCACGGTCGAAGCCCGGTGCGATGGCGGCCATCACGGCCGCGAGCGTATCGACGTCGCGCGCGAACGGCCCGACGCAATCGAGCGTGGTGTCGGCGGGCGCGACGCCGCGCCGCGACACGCGGCCGAACGTCGGCTTGAGCCCGGCCACGCCGCAGCAGGCGGCCGGCCCGCGAATCGAGCCGCCGGTATCGGTGCCGAGCGCGGCGTCGACGACGCCGAGCCCGACGAGCGATGCCGAGCCGCTCGACGAGCCGCCCGGAATGCGCGTCGGGTCCTGCGGATTGACCGGCGTGCCGGTGGTGTCGTTGATGCCGGTCATGCCGAACGCGAGCTCGTGCATGTTCGCCTTGCCGGCGATCTGCCAGCCGGCGTCGAGCAGCAGGCGGACCACGTCCGCGTGCTGTGCTGCGGGCGGCGCGTCGGCGAGCGCGCGGCTGGCCGCGCGGGTCGGATGGCCGGCGATGTCGATCGTGTCCTTGATCGCGATCGTCGGGCCTGGGCCGCCCAGCGTGAAGGTGTCGATGAAGCCTGTCATGGTGCGATGGCGTGCGAGCGCGGTGAAAGGGTTCAGGACCGCGGCGCGGCGGCGAGCGGCCACGGGCCGTCGAGCACGCGCTCGGTGCGGAAATGGCGGATCAGCCAGGCGGCGCCGCCATCGGCCGGCGCGAAATCGACGGTCAGCCGCGCGGCGATCAGCTCGGCCGTGCCGTCCACATGGCGCGATGCCTGCAGCATGATCCAGCGGCCGCGCGCGGTCGCGAGATCGGCGCCGACGTCGATCGACTCCGACGTCAGGAAGTGCAGGTTCGCCGCGAAATGCGGCTCGGGCGGCAGATAGCGGCGCAGCATCGCGACGATCGCGTCCGTACCTTCGAGGCGGCCGAACTTGCGCGCGTACTGCGGGCCGATGCCTTCCCACACCGCATCGGCCGTGAACAGCGCGGCGAGCGCCGGGCCGTCGCCGGCATCCTCGGGCACGTCGCACAGCGCCATGTAGCGCGTGATCGTCGCGCGCACCGCGCGTTCGGCGTCGAGCGTCGCCACGCGCCGTTCAAGTGCTCCGAGCGCTTCAAGCACTTCGCGTGCATCGATCGAGCGGGCCGAATCGGAGCCGGTCATCGCGCGCCTCACGACGCGGGGCGCGCGGCCGGCGGCACGGTCAGCGCGCGGCCGACCCGCGCCTCGATCTTGCCGTAGCGCCACAGGTTGTATTCGCCGACGGGCGTCGTGCGATACAGGTTGCAGACCGCGACCGTCGTGTCGAAGTCGGCGACGTCGGCCATGATGTAGAACGTCCACGGCGCGCCGTCGGCCTGGCCGACGACGAGGCGGTCGTCATCCATCACGCCGAGCACGCGCACGCCGGGCATTGCCTCGACGGCGGCGAGCATCGCGCCGTACGCTTGCCACACTTCGCCGATCTTCTCGCGCGGCAGGTCGAAGAAGTTTTGCGACACGCCGCAGCAGAACAGCACGCGCAGCGGCAGCGAATTCGAATCGGACATGACAGGTTCTCCTGAAGAATGCGTTGAGCGGCGTCGCGGCGAAGCGACGCGGATTACAGATAGCCGGGAAACGGCGTGACGCCGGTGAACACCGCGCCCGCGCCGTCGAAGTTGCCTTCGCCGAGAAACGCGTGCTGCGTGACGACCATCGCATCGCGCAGCAGGCGCTGCAGCGGATGCGTGCGATAGATCGCGGCCGTGCCGCCGAGGCGATACGCGCGCTCGACGACGCTCGCGCCTTCGCGGGCGATGTGCGTGGCGGCGAGCCTCAGCAGGCTGACCTGCTCGGGCGTCACGGGGTTCCCCGCGAGGATCGATTGCCAGACCGAGTCGGTCGCGTCGTAGAAGAACGCGCGCGCCGAGCGCAACTGCGCCTCGGCCTTCGCGAGCTCGATGCGGAAATACGCGCGATCGGCGAGGCGCGGCGCGCCGGTGGTCGTCTGGCGGCCGCCCGACATCCGGTTCGCGACGTCGAGCGCCGCGCGGGCCAGCCCGAGGTTGACCACGGCGAGCACCTGCGCCGCATACGCGACGGTCGGATAGCGGTACAGCGGCTCGTCGACGGTCGCCTCGCCGCCGCGCACGAAGGTCCACGCTTCGGGCACGAAGCGGTCGTCGACGCGCAGGTCGTGGCTGCCGGTGCCTTGCATGCCGACCACGCTCCAGTTCTCGACGATCTCGACGTCGGCGGCACGGAACACGGCCGTGCGCGGCTTGTTCGGCGCGGCGTCCTGCGCGCCGGGCACCGCGATGCCGACGCCGAGCCAGTCGGCGCCCTTGCAGCCGCTCGCGAACTTCCACGTGCCGTTCACGCGCCAGCCGCCGGGTGCCGCCTGCGCCGGCTGCACCGGGAACAGCCCGCCCGCGAACACCTGGTCCGGCCCGCTCGCGTACAGTTCGGCCTGCGTGGCGAGCGGCAGCGCGGCGAGATAGACGTTGGCCGAGCCGAAGCTCGCGACCCACGCGGCCGACCCGTCGGCGGTCGCGATCCGCTCGATCATGTCGAGGAACGCGCCCGGCGCGAGCGCGTCGCCGCCGAAGCGGCGCGGCGTGCCCGCGCGATAGATGCCGGCTTCCTTGAACAGCGCGATCACGTCGCGCGGCACGTGCGACAGGCGGTCGAATTCGTCGCGGCGCGCGGCGACGGTCTCGATCACGGCGTCGAGCGGCGACACCCGCGCGGCCGCTTCACGGATCGCGTGCGGCGAGGGGGACGCGGCGTCGATGGCGAGGGCGGCGTTGGGCATGGCGGTCTCCTGGGGATGGGGTTCGATTGCGGGGGCAAGACGATGCATGGGCCTAGTCTAGAAACGCCGAAAACGCGCAGCAATTGGTGCGTAGGGCCGCGTGACTGGTGTCGCTCCGTGCCGGACTAAAGAAATCTTCAGATGCGGGCAGCGCACGCCGGTGCTATGTTGGACATCCGGCCGCGCGACGCCGCGCGCCTTCATCCGAATCCGATCATGAGTTTTCCCGACGAAGACGATTTCCACCGGCTGCTCGACGCATTGACCACCTGCGTGCTGCTGCACGACGCGCAGACCCGGGCGATCGTGTGGGCGAACCGCGCCGCGTGCATCGCGCTCGGTTTTTCCGTCGAGGAGCTGCTGCCGCTGAAGGCGCAGGACATGACGCGTCCCGAACCGAAATACCGTCGCGAGATCGCCGTGAGCGCGTGGGATCGCGCGCTCGTCGACGGGCCCCAGGTGTACGAGTGGTGCTACCGGTCGCGCACCGGCGTCGACATGCTGTCGGAGGCGACCGCCACCTACGTGCCGCTGCGCGGGCGCGACGTCGTGATGGTGCAGTTTCGCGACATCAGCGCGGAAGAGGCGGTCCGCCAGCAACTGCGCCGCTACGAGGCGCGGCTGCGCGAGTTCATGCAGGATCTCGACGAAGGGATCGCGGTCGTGACGCCGCACGGCCGCGTGCAGTTCATCAGCGAGTCGGGCCGGCGCGTGCTCGGGCTCGCGCCGGATGAAGCGCTCGGCGAGGTGCTCGACTACTGCAGCGCGGCCGACCGCGACCGGCTCGTCGCGCAGCTGCGCGATGCGCCGTCCGCATGCCCGTCCGAACCGCAGCGCTACCGGATCGTGCGGCGCGACGGTTCGACGTGCTGGCTGCGCATCCTGTGCCGGCAGGTCGAGATCGAAGGCGATCTCGACGGGCTGCTCGTGCAGTTTCGCGATGTGAGCGACGAAGTCACGATCGAGGACGTACGGCGCGCGGAAGCGCGCATGCTCGAATACGCGGGCCGCTACAACGCGATGGGCGAGATGGCGAGCGTGATCGCGCACGAGCTGAGCCAGCCGCTCGCGGCCGTGCGCAACTTCATCGAGGGCGCGGTGCGGCGGCTGAATGCGCGCGGCGCCGTCGACGATGCGATCTGGGGGCTGCGCAGCGCCGACCGGCAGGCCGAGCATGCGGCGCTGATCATCAAGAGCGTGCGCGAGTTCATCGTGAAGCGCGAGCCGGTCGTCGCGCTCGCCGACCTGCGCGAGATCCTCGCCGACGTCGCGTATTTCATCGAGCTGCGTGCAAAGGAGGCGGGCGTGACGGTCGCGATCGTGCAGGCCGATGCGCCGCTGCCGATCCGCTGCGAGCGTGTGCTGATCGGGCAGGTGGTGCTCAACCTCGCGTTCAACGCGATCGAGGCGTTCGCCGGCTGCGAGCGCACGCCGCGCACGCTGACGCTCGGCACCGCGAACGTCGGCGGGCACGCGGAGCTGCGCGCGATCGACAACGGCCCCGGGGTCGCCGCAGGCGCGCACGACCGGCTGTTCGACGGCTTCTCGTCGTCGAAGGCCGGCGGCAACGGGATCGGGCTGTCGCTGTGCAAGAGCATCGTCACGCGTCACGGTGGCCGCATCGGCGCGAGCCCGGCGGAAGACGGCGGGCTCGACTGCCGCGTGACGCTGCCGCTCGCCGACGCGCAGGCGTAGCCGCCGCGTTGCTTCACGTGCTTTATGTGCGTCACGGCGGGGCTGCGACGCGCGGCACACGATCAGCGCCCCAGCGCCCGCGCGGTCTGCCCGCCGATCCCGAAGTCGGTGTTCGGGATGTCCTTGATGATTACGCGCGTCGCCTGCAATGGCGCATCGAGCACGTTCGCGCCGGCGTCCGACAGCGCGGCGATCAGCGCGCGTTTCTGTTCGTCGGTGCGCCCGGCGATCAGGATCGCGACGATCACCGGCAGCGACGGCGGCGCGCCGTCCGCGGCGGTGCGCCCGCCGAGGCCGATATGGGTCGAGGGCAATTCGGTGAGCAGCACGCGCACCGATTCGACCGGTACGCCGATCGCATCGACGGTCGCACCGGTCAGCCGCGCGATCAGCTCGGCCTTGCATGTGTCGTCGTGGCCGGCCGGCAGGAAAACTTCGAGTGTGGGCATGGTCGTCCGGAAAGGTGAAGGTGACCGGTTCACCGTTGCACTTGCAGCGGCGAACCGGCCACGGCTTACAGCAGGAAGCCGATCGCGCTGAGCGCTTCGGTCGAGTCGATCAGGCGCACGACCTTCTCGGCGATGCGCATCTCGCCTTCGGCATCGACGTGCAGCTTGTGCGTGACGTCGGCCGCGAACAGCGTCGCGATGCCGCGCTTGTAGGCGACGACCACCTGCGCGGATTTCAGCTCGACGATGCCGGCGCTGCTGCTTTCCAGCGTGAAGCGCGACACGGTGCGCACCGTGCGCGCCGCGTCGGTCGCCGACGCCGAGTAACCGGACAGCATCCGCTGCACGCGCTTCTCGCGCATGTCCTGGTCGTCGAACACATAGTTCAGCGTCGCCGCGAAATCGGTGGCGTCGGGATCGATCGGCACCACGTAGTGGCCGGCCGGATCCCATAGGTCGAGCCATGCGCGATAGTCGCGGCGGTCGAGCATCTCGGCTTCGCGCCACACGAATTCGACCGCGCGGGCGAAGGTTTGCTGCGAGAAAAGGGCGTTACGGTCGTCCATCATGCTTGCTCCATCAACTTGCGCCATTGCTGGTAGGCCTCGCGCATGCCGGTCTCGTCGGTCGCATGCGCGGTCTTTTCGCCGTTCGCGGCGGTCGTCTCGCGGTTCAGCCCGCGGTTCACGAGGATCGGCACGTCGGGGCCCGCATGCGCGCCGCGCTGCACGCGCTCCCACGCCTCCGCGTCGTCGGGGCTGCCGAAGCCGAACGGGCCCTGAAAGTGCTCGTGGATGCGCAGCCGCTCGCGGTTCGCTTCGTCGGGGCCGCCGTCCATCGCGAGCGCGACGTGGCGGATCTCGGTTTCGTTCGCGGAGATCGGCCGCAGCACGCGGAAGAACGCCATCGACAGCGCGAGGTTCGGGAACAGGTTCAGATTGAAGCCGACGCCCAGCAGCGAGCGCACGATACGGCGCACTTCGTCCGGCGCGTGGCGCTCGGCGAGTTTTGCCGCGAGCGGCGCGAAGCGCTCGGGCAGCGGCGCGCCGTCGTCTTCGTCGAGATCGATCAGCTCGGGCATCAGCACCGCGAGGCTGTGGCCGTTGCCGAGCGCGCGACAGAACGCGTGCTCGCTCGTCATGAAGCTCGTGATCGCGGCGGCCGTCTCGTCGTCGATCGACTTCATCCACGACTTGTGCACGACCGGGAAGTGATAGAGGTCCGTCGTGTTCTCGAGCTGGATCTTCCAGTTGCCCTTGAATTTGAACTTGTGCTCGCCGTTCGCCTTGATCGGGTAGCCGGCGCCCTGCTTCATGAACAGGTCGATCCACGGCTTCGCGCCGCCGAGGAAATCCTCGAGCGGTTCGATGTCGTCGTTGAAGCTCGCGAAGATCAGCCCTTGATACACGCCGACGCGCAGCTTCACGAGCGGCAGGTCGCCTTTCTCGCACACGCCTTCGTAGCCGTCGCCGTACGGCAGCGCGCGCAGCGTGCCGTCGAGCGCGTACGACCAGCTGTGATACGGGCACGTGAAGCCCTTCGCGTTGCCCTTGTGCGATTCGCACACGGTCGCGCCGCGATGGCGGCAGCGGTTCTGCAGCACGTTGATCTCGCCGGTCTTGTCGCGCACGACGATCACCGGCTGGCGGCCGATCGTCGTCGTGACGAAGTCGCCCGGGTTCGGCAATTCGCTCTCGTGCGCGACCCAGATCCAGGTGCGGTAGAAGATGCGGTCGAGCTCGGCCTCGAACAGCGCGGGGTCGTGATACATCGCGGGCGCGATGCGGTCGGGCTGCGCGAGGCCGTGCAACGCGCGGGTGTCGATCGTCTGGTAGGGAGTGTCGCTCATCGTCGTCGTGGGGAAAGAGTCGCGAAGTCGGGCCGCGCTGTGCGCAGCGTCGGGAGACCAGTCTCGGCTTCCGCTACATATCCGTCAAATTGATCTAAAATTGCTGATCAAATAAATACGGCAAATGATGGAGGTCACGATGACATCGGTCGATCATCTCGATCTGAACCTGTTGCGGGTGTTCCAGGCGATCGTCGAGGAGCGCAGCCTGACGAAGGCCGGCGAGCGGCTCGCGCTGTCGCAGCCGGCCGTCAGCTATTCGCTCGGGCGGCTGCGCACGCTGTTCGACGATCCGCTGTTCGTGCGCACGCGCGCGGGGATGCAGCCCACGCCGGTCGCGCTCGAACTCGCGGGGATCGTCGGCAAGGCGCTCGACATGGTGCGCGTCGCGTTGCGCTATGCGGAGCGTTTCGATCCGGCGTCGAGCACGCGCACGTTCCGGCTGTCGCTGTCGGACGCCGGCGAGATGGCGTACCTGCCGGCGATTTGCCAGGCGCTGCGCGAGCGCGCGCCGCGCGTGACGCTGAGCGTGCAGCCGCTGCCGGTGGAGGAGATCGAGGAGGCGCTGCGCGCGAGCCGGCTGGACTTCGCGATCGGCAACCTGCCGGAGCTGATGCCGCGCACGCGCCACCAGGTGCTGTTCGAGGAAACCTATGTGTGCATGACGGGCCGCCGGCGCGGGTTGCCGGCCGGCGCGACGCTGAGCCTCGAGCAGTTCGTGCGCGCCGCGCATGTCAACGTGAAATCGGTCGAGCACAGCCACCACGCGCTCGACGACGCATTGCGCGCGCAGGGCGTGGGCCGCAACATCGCGCTGGAAGTGCCGCACTTCGTCGCGCTGCCGAGCGTGCTGTCGGTCACCGATCTCTATGCGACGCTGCCGAGGCGGCTCGCGCAGATCCTGAACCGCGGCAACGCGTTCCGGCTGTACGACCTGCCGGTGACGTTGCCGCCCGCGCCGGTCACGATGCACTGGCACGAGCACTTTCACGAGGATGAGGGAATCGCGTGGATGCGCGCGCTGCTCGCCGAGATCGTCGAGCATTTCGACGAAGCGTGAGCGCATGAGCGCGGGCCGTCGCGATGCACCTGCGCATCGTCGCGTCAGTGCATCAGCGCATCCGAGATCGAGGCGCGGGGGCCGTCGCGATGCACCCACGCATCGTCACGTCAGCGCATCAGCGCATCAGAGATCGAGGACGAGCACCGCCGAGCGCGCACGCGACACGCAGCAGCAGATCACCGTGTTGCTCGCACGCTCGGCCTTGCTGAGGCAGTGATCGCGATGATCAGGCTCGCCGTCGAGCACGGGCACCATGCAGGTGCCGCACACGCCTTCGCCGCATGATGTATCGACGTCGATGCCGATGCGCGCGAGCGCGTCGACGATCGAGGTGTCGGGCGCGACGCGCACCGATTGCCCGCTGCGCTGCAGACGCACTTCGAAGCCTTCCGCCGGCGCGGCATCCACCACGGCATCGGCCGCGGCGGGTTCCGCCGCGAAGCGTTCGAGATGAATCGCATCCTCGGGAATTCGCGTTGCCGCCGCCGCGACGACCGCATCCATGAACGGGCCGGGGCCGCACGTATACACATGGGCGTGCGCGTCGATCGCTTCGACGCAGCGGCCGAGCTCGGCCGCCAGCGCGTCGGGCTCGATTCCGTAGTGGAACGTCACGTGCGCGGCGAACGGGGCGGCCGACAGTTCGTCGACGAAGGCCGCGTGCTCCCGGCTGCGCGCAAAGTAGTGCAACTGGTAGCGCGCGCCGCGCTGCTCGAGTGCATACGCCATCGACAGCAGCGGCGTGATGCCGATCCCGGCCGCGACCAGCACATGTTCGCTCGCGTCGTCCGTCAGACGAAACAGGTTGCGCGGCGCGCCGATCGACAGCTCCGCGCCGACGCACACGTCGTCGTGCAGCGAGCGCGAGCCGCCGCGCGAGCGCGCTTCCTTCTTCACCGCGAACAGATAGCTGCCGCGCTCGTCGGGGCGGCCGCACAGCGAATACTGCCGCGTAACGCCGGACGGCGCGGTGACGTCGATATGGGCGCCCGGCTCGTACGCGTCGAACGGCTGGCCGTCGACGCGCGAGACCCGGAAACAGCGGATGTCCTGCGCCGCGTCGATCAGCGCATCGATCCGGACCTGGTGGCGGTTCGCTTGCATGGGTGTTCCGTGGGGTAGGGAGGAAACCGGCGCGGCGGATACCGCGCCGTCATGCAGCCGAGAATAGGGATGAGCATCGCATAAATCAAATCGATAAAAAAGCGATGTCGGAATCAGTGGGATGGATAATTGTCGGCGACCCGATCGCAGCCGTTCAGCGCGCGGCGACCGCGTTGCCGCCGTCGACGGCCGCGTTGGCCGACGCAGCCGCATGACCGCGCTCGCGCTCGAGACTGCGGCGGTACTGCCGACATCCGGCCGCCAGCAGCAGCGCGGCGAGCGTGGCGGCGACGACGTTGACGATCGACATCGAATGGCCGACCGCCGCCGGCGCGCCGAACACGCGATCGGTGAACAGCGCGACGACGGTCGTGCCGATGCCGAGCGCGATCAGGTTCGACACGAGCAGGAACAGCGCGGAGATCTGCGCGCGCATCTGGTTCGGCGCGAGCGTCTGCATCGCGGCGGTCGAGGTCGGCATCGGGAACGACGCGAAGAACATCGCGACGACGAGCATCGCGAGCGACGCCGGCAGGCTGTCGAGCTGCGTGAACAGCGTCGCGGGAATCACCATGCACGCGGCGCCGATCGCGCCGGCGCGCATCGGCGCATCGCTGCGTCCGCGGCGCAGCAGCCAGTCGTTGAGCCAGCCGCCGCAGAACACGCCGGCCGTGTTCGCGACCAGCAGCACGATGCCGAGCGTGTAGCCGGCTTCGACGGCCGTCATCCCGAAGTGGCGGATATAGAACGCGGGCGTCCAGCTCAGCAGGCAGTACAGCGTCATCGCATAGAACGAGAAGCCGAGGTAGTGGCACGTGAAGGTCGCGCGATGCGTGCCGACGAAGCGCAGCGAATCGCGCATCGACACGCGCCGCACGGCGCCCGAGCGATCCTGCGCGAGCCCCTTGCGCTGCGGGTCGCGCACGGTCGCGGCGAACAGCAGCGCGACGAAAATCCCCGGCAGCCCGACGATCAGGAACGTGACCTGCCACGCATGCACCTGCCCGACGAGCGGCAGCGTGAATGCGCTCGCGTGCTTGAGCAGCGCGATCACGTAGCCGCCGATCAGGAACGCGACACCGCCGCCGATGAACGAGCCGAGCGAATACACGGCGATCGCGCGGCCGAGCTTCTCCTTCGGGAAGTAGTCGGCGAGCATCGAATAGGCGCCGGGCGACAGCGCGGCCTCGCCGACGCCGACCCCCATGCGCGCGATGAACATCTGCACGAACTGCTGGCTGAGCCCGCACGCGGCGGTCGCGACGCTCCACAGCGCGATGCCGAGCGCGATGATGCGCGGGCGCGCGTAGCGGTCGGCGAGATACGCGACGGGCAGCCCCATCACCGCGTAGAACAGCGAGAACGCGAAGCCGTTGAGCAGGCTGAACTGCGTGTCGGTCAGGTGCAGGTCGCGCTTGATCGGTTCGATCATCAGGACGAGCACCTGGCGGTCGACGAACGAAAAGACGTACGCGAGCATGCAGATGACGACGACATACCATTCGTACGTATAGCGCTTGCCGTCGGCAGCGCGGGCCGTGGGTGCGGACATGCGGATTCTCCAGGAGCGGGCGGTGGAAAGGCGCGGCGCCGGCCTCGCGGGCCGGGCGCCGTCGCGGCGCGAAAGCGTGCGGGTGACACGTGTCGGAGACGCAGCGTAGTCGGCCAAATTCGGCCGCCATAGCCGGAGTGACAGCCGCGCCACACGGACCTTTACCGACCCGGATAAAGAAAACACCGAGGCCGTGCGTGCGGGCCGGCGCGCAGCGCGCGTGCGGCGGGGCGCGCGCGCATCATGCGGCGCATCTATAAGCGTTATAGAGCGGATTGCGTCGACGTCCGAAATTGTCGTTCCTAGACTCGGCCCGGTTTTGATCGGCAGCGTTCGCACGAGCTCGCGAACGCGTTTCACATCGAGCGGCGCGACGCCGACAGGCGCCGGAATGACTACGGGACGACGAAGATGAACCATCCGAACGGGCGGGCCGGCCGGCTTGCCGTACCGCGTGCCACGCTGGTTGCCGCGCTCCTGGCGTGCGCATCGCTGCCGGCGCTCGCGCAATCGAGCGTGACGCTCTACGGCCGCGTCGACACCGCGATCGAATACGCGAACGCCGGGCCGAACCACGTGACGCGCATGGGCAGCGGCAACCTGTGGGCGTCGCAGTGGGGGCTGAAGGGCGTGGAGGATCTCGGCGGCGGCTACGCGGCGATCTTCAAGCTCGAGGACGGCTTCAACGCCGCGAGCGGCGCGCTGTCGAACAGCAGCGCGCTGTTCGGCCGCGAGGCGTGGGTCGGCATCACCGGGCCGTTCGGCGGCGTACAGCTCGGCGAGCTCTACACGATCCTGCACACCACGCTCGTCACGTACAGCCTGCCCGGTCTCGGCGCGGGCCTCGCCTGGGGCAACGCGACGAACAACTTCGTCGGGCCCGCGTTCCTGCGCGTGCGCAACTCGATGCGCTACACGTCGCCGCGCTACGCCGGCTTCATGCTGCGCGCGATGGCCGCGCGCGGCACCAACGGCGCGGCCGGCCAGCCGGCGACGCTCGGCGATACGTACGGCGCGGGCGTCAACTACGCGCGCGGCGGGTTGTCGATCGACGTCGACTACATGCAGCAGAAGTTCAGCCCGGTCGCCGCATCCGCGCTCGGCACAACCAGCCCGGCCGCGAACGGCAACTACACGCTCGGCGCGATCTCGTACGACTTCAACGTCGTGAAGATCGCCGCGCTGTACCTGCGCCATCGCGGCGGCCCCGATGTCGCGGCCGCGATCGACAGCCAGAGTGCGTATCCGCACAGCGACACGATGGAGCTCAGCGCGACGGTGCCGATCGGACGCGCGTCGCTGCTGCTGAGCATCGGCCACTACCGGAAGGTCGCGGACAGCGATGGCAACGCCGATTCGTACGGCATCCGCTTCGACTATCCGTTGTCGAAGCGCACGGTGCTGTACACGGGCGCGGCGATGGTGCGCAACGGCGCGCATGCGCGCTTCGTCGTGAACGGCGCGGCGGGCGGCGGCGTCGCGGTCGCCAAACCCGGCGCGACTGCCAGCTCGATCGTCGCGGGCATCCTCACGTCGTTCTGAGCGCCGAGGTTTGCCTCTGGCCGCCTGCGCCGCTACGCGCAGGCGGGCGGGTGCGGCGCGAGCCATGCGTCGAACGGCGGCTGCCGGCCGATATCGAACAACTCCAGCAGCAGCGCACGCAGCCAGCGATGGCCCGGGTCCGCATCGAAGCGCCGGTGCCAGTACGCGTTGACGGCCCATTCGCCGGCTCCGGCGATCTCGTACAGCGTGCACGGCTGACGCGCGGCGAACGTGATCGCGACGGTCTCCGGCAGGATCAGCGCGTAATCGCCGTGTTCGAGCAGCGCCGGCACCACCATGAAGTCGGGCAGCGCCGCCCGCACGCGCGGCATCAGTCCGTGTCGCTCGAGCAATTGCATCGACTGCGGATGCGATGTCACGGCGACGAAGCGCAGCGTGTCCGGCGCGTCGCCGTCGAGCACGAAATCGTCGGGCAGTGCGACGCGCCGCGCGGTGCGGCGCGGCATCAGCAACACACAGCGCTCGTGCAGGAGCGCTGCGCGCTGGAAATGGCTCGACGCATCCGCGAAATGCCCGAGCGCGAAATCGATGCGGCCCGATTCGAGTGCGACGTTGAGCTGGCATTCGTCGACGTGCAGCGTCTCGATCACCGCGCCCGGTGCGCGCCGGTCGAATGCCGCGAGCAACGTCGGCAGGAATGCGCTCGCCGCGAAATCGCTCATGTGCAGCCGGAACACGCGCTGTGTGCTGTCCGGCGTGAACCGCGACCCTTCGTCGAGCACGTCCTGCAGGATCGCGAGCGCCTTGTCGACCGATATCGCGAGCCGCTGCGCGCGCGGCGTCGGCTCGACGCCGGTGCCGGTGCGCACGAACAGCGCGTCGCGGAACATCAGCCGCAAGCGGCCGAGCGCGTAGCTGACCGACGGCTGCGTGACGCCGAGCCTCAGTGCCGCGCGGCCGACGTGCCGCTCCTCGTACACCGCGCGAAACGTCTTCAGCAAGTTGAGATCGAGATCCTGCACGCGCAGGCCGTCGGGTGAGTCGCCGTCGTGCGGTGAAGGTTCGGCGCGGGCCGAGGCCGGCGGGCGGCCGGTGGCGGAGTGCGTCATGGTGCTTGCCTCGCGGTGACGGAAGGCGCGTGGCCGTAACGCCGCGCATAGGCCTTCGCGAAATGGCCGAAGCCATGAATGCCGTGCGCGATCAGCACGTCGGTCACGCTGCGCGCGTCGCCGCGTTGCAGCGCGGCGTGCACCGCGGCCAGCCGGCGCTCGCGCACGTATGCGGCCGGCGTGGTGTTCAGGAACGCGCGAAACGCATGCTGCAGCGTGCGCGGCGCGACGCCCGCGACA
>NZ_VWWG01000012.1:0-81994 GCF_011753085.1 Burkholderia sp. Tr-862 | reverse complement strand
GCCGTCCGCGAGCAGCGCCTCGACGGTCTCCCGCATCACCACGGCCGCGTGACCGGCGAGCGGCGCGCACAGCAGCATCGTGCGCCGTGCGCCGTCGCGCGCGAAGCGCCGCAGCTGGCAGAATGGCGTGCGCGCGACGATCCGCTCGTCCACGGCCGGCCGCCGGATCTCGAAGCGCGGCGGCCCCACGGCCGGCCCGAGCAGCGGCTCGAACAGGTCGTCATAGCATGACGACGCGGTGTGCGGCAGCGTCGCGGCGGGCCACACGTCGAACGCATGACGCGTCGCTTCGCGCCACGCGCGCATCCATTCCCGCTGCTGCTCGACGACGGCGTACCACATGGCAAACCTTGGCGCGGAAGGGGCGTGAATCTGCATTATGGTCACTCCGGCCGCACAGCGGGTGTCGAAAAAAACGTGACCGGGTGACGTGGATCAAGCATGCATCGGGCACGCGTCGCGCTAGGCGGCGACGCACGGCGCTGCTACAGTCGTCGCTCCCATTCCCCCTCAAGCGGAGCGTTTGCGATGAAGCTGATCGGCATGCTGGATTCCCCGTTCGTGCGCCGTGTCGCCATATCGGCGAAGCTGCTCGACCTGCCGTTCGAACACGAGTCGGTCTCGGTGTTCCGCCACTTCGACCGGTTCCGGACGTTGAACCCGGTCGTGAAGGCGCCGACGCTCGTGACCGACGACGGCACGACGCTGATCGATTCGTCGCTGATCGTCGACTACCTCGACCATCGCGTCGCGCCGGAGCGGCGCCTGCTGCCCGACGCCGCCGACGCGCGACTGCGTGCGCTCGTACCGGTCGGTTTCGCGCTGGCGGCGGCCGAGAAGACGGTGCAGGTCGTGTACGAGCAGGCGCTGCGGCCGGCCGACAAGCAGCACGCACCGTGGCTCGAGCGCGTGCTGAGTCAGCTCGAGGCCGCGTACGGCGAACTCGAGCCGCTCGTCGCGGCCGCGAACGGCTGGCTCGGCGGCGCGCGCCTGCTGCAGTCCGACGTGACCGTCGCCGTCGCATGGCGTTTCACGCAGTTCATGACCGCCGATTACCCGGCGCTCGCGCGGATCGATCCGGCCCGTTATCCGGCGCTCGCCGCGCATTCGGCGCGCGCGGAAGGGCTGCCGGCGTTTGTCGAGACGCCGCTCGACTGAAGCTGGCGTCGCTCGCGGCGGCGCTGGATCGAGGGGGCGGGGCGCGACCGGCGTGCGTGTGGCCTCATCGGGACCTGTGCTGCCATCGGGCACGGATTGACCCGGCCGTCCTCGACTGCCCGGCCGCCCGTTTTCTCCCCGGCCGTCCGGCGCAGCGTGCGCACAACCACGGCGCGTGCGTCCGTTTTACGGTCCCCCGGTCGCCCCTCGTCACCCGCTCGGCCGCGCCGGCAAAGGGTCGGCCGATTGTTCTCGGCCGCTGACAAGTGACTTCGCATTCGTGCCATTTATCCGGATGCGCCCGGTCCCTAGAATCCACTCCATCGAATACGCATTGCCTGATGGAGCCGAAGATGAGAGCCCTGATCGAATCGAGCCTGTACCACCCGTCCGTCGTGTTGCCGCTTGCCGCGCTGACGCAGCTGATGGTCGAGCGCGACTTCAATCTCGGTCAGGTCGGCCTGATTGTTGCCGCGCGCGGCGCGCAGGCTGCCGTGTCGCGTTCGCGCGCACTGATCTTCTGCCGCGACTGCGAAGCGCACGCATGAACGTCCGTGCGCCGCACAGACGAAAAAAAGGCCCGGCCGGCGCAAGCGCCGGTCGGGCCGATCGGATTCGATCGAGCCCCGGCTTCGGCCGGGGCTTTTTTCATCTGTGACGCTCAGGCGCGGGCGGCCGACACGACGCCGTAAATCTCCGTGTCCTCTTCCTCGCGCAGCTGGCGCACCAGCTGGTGGGCTTCACGACGCGATGCGACGGCCGGCGGCGAGCCCTTGAGCGGCTGGCGCGCGGTTTCGGCGAGCGCGACGACCGACACGATGCCGATCACGGCGGCGCCCATCATGTAGTACGCGGGCATCATCAGGTTGTGGGTCACGTCGACGAGCCACGCGGTGACGAGCGGCGTCGTACCACCGAACAGCGACACCGATACGTTGAAGCCGATCGCGAGCGCGCCGTAGCGGATCTCGGTCGGGAACAGCGCCGGCAGTGCCGACGGCATCACGCCGGTGAAGCACGACAGCAGCACGCCGAGGATCAGCAGGCCGCTGAACACCGACGCGGTGGTGCCCGCATGGATCAGCATCATCGACGGGATCGACAGCACGAGCAGGCCGACGCAGCCGGCCAGCATCACGGGCTTGCGGCCGATCTTGTCCGACAGGCGGCCGGCGGCGAGCGTCAGCGGCATCATCAGCACCATCACGATCAGCACCAGCACGAGGCTGTGCGATTCGTCGAAGTGCAGCGTCGACGACATGAAGCTCGGCAAGTACGACAGCACCATGTAATCGGTCACGTTGAAGATCAGCACGAGGCCGACGCAGAGCAGCAGCGCGCGCCAGTTGCGCAGCAGCGTTTCGCGAAAGCGCGTCTTGGGCACGGCCTTGTCCTGCGCTTCGCGCTCTTCGGCCTGGCGCTTGAACGCCGGCGTTTCCTCGAGCTTCATCCGGATGTACAGACCGATCAGGCCGAGCGGGCCCGCGATCAGGAACGGCACGCGCCAGCCCCACGACAGCAGTGCTTCCTGCGACAGCGACGCGGTGAGCAGCGCGACCACGCCGGCCCCCATCACATAGCCGATCAGCGTGCCGAACTCGAGGAAGCTGCCCATGAAGCCGCGGCGCTTGTCGGTCGAGAACTCGGCGATGAAGGTGGCGGCGCCGCCGTATTCGCCGCCGGTCGAGAAGCCCTGCACGAGGCGGGCGACGAGCAGCAGCACGGGCGCCATGATGCCGATCGACCCGTAGCTGGGGATCAGGCCAATCGCGAAGGTGCCGACGGCCATCATGATCATCGTGGCGGCGAGCACGCGCTGGCGGCCGATGCGGTCGCCGAGCGGGCCGAACACCATGCCGCCGAGCGGGCGCACGAGGAATGCGGCCGCGAACGTGCCGAAGGTCGCGAGCAGCTGCGCGGACGGGCTGCTGGACGGGAAGAACACCTTGCCGAGCGTGACGGCGATATAGCTGTAGACGCCGAAGTCGAACCATTCCATCGCATTGCCGATGGCCATCGCGCTGACGGCGCGTTTGAGCAGGCTCTGGTCGACGACGGTAATGTCGTCCGCGGCGAGCGGGGCCTCGGACGAAGCGGAGGAAGAAGCAGCGGTCGGGCTGACGTGTGTTGCGGTCAAGGTCATGCACTCCTTTGACTGCGCCGGAACGGGCGAGCCGTCCGACACGGTTTGCCGGCGAGCGCGATGTCGTGTGCTACGCGTCGGGGCAAGCCTTTAAGCGCTTACTGCACATGGGGCGGTAAGAGGCCGTAAGGGATTGCTTCGACGCGGGCCCGATGGGCCGTCGCGACGGTGCGCTCATGAAGAATGGGCCGCGTGATGCGAGCGGCGGATGCCGGTGCGGACGGGGTCCGGCGTTCCGGCAACTGCCCCGGAGGGGCAACGAAACGAGAAAAGCGGGCCTGTCGGGCGGGCTTTTCTGTGGATGCAATTTCGGTCGAAGCACCGGCCCGCAACGCGCGGACGGACTTCTCTCGAAATCGAATAGACAGAGATTGAATGTTGAAACAGGCGACATGATAGCACGATGACAGACGATCGTGCAAATTGCCCGGAATCCCGCGTGGGGCGGGGGTTCCGGCGCGCTCGGCTCCGGTATGATCGGCGGCGCGCGGCGGGGTCGCGCGGCCCGCCGGGCGACGGGCGAATTCACGAGGGAACCGGATGACCGAACTGATGAAGATCGCGGCGCTGTTCGCCGTCACTGCGCTGGCCGAAATCGTCGGCTGCTACCTGCCGTGGCTCGTGCTGAAGGGCGGGCGGCCCGTGTGGCTGCTGGTGCCGGCCGCGCTGTCGCTCGCGCTGTTCGCGTGGCTGCTGACGCTGCATCCGAGCGCCGCGGGGCGCACGTACGCGGCGTACGGCGGCGTGTATATCGCGGTGGCGCTGATCTGGCTGCGGGTGGTCGACGGCGTCGTGCTGACGCGCTGGGATGCGGTGGGCGCGGTGCTCGCGCTTGGCGGGATGGCCGTCATCGCGCTGCAGCCGCGCGCGTAAGTGCGGCTGCAGGCGGGACTTTCGAGACTCGCGTGGCTTGCGGGAGTCGCGGGATGCCGCGTCAGGCGGCTTCGGCGGCGTCCACGTCGGCGGACGTGCGCCAAACGCACGTGCCCTTGACCGACTTGTCGAGCTCATCGAGCTGGGTCTGGTGGGCGGCGAGTTCCTCGTCGCTCGCCGCGAGAACCGGCAGGGCGAGCGACGCGAGCGACACGCGCTGGCCGTTCGCCGCGCTGCCATCGGCGCCTGCGTCGTCGAGCATGTCGATCACGAGGCTGTCCTGGCCGCGCGTCATCGCGAGATAGACCTCGGCGAGCAGCTCCGAGTCGAGCAGTGCGCCGTGCAGCGTACGGTGCGCGTTGCTGATGCCGAACCGGTCGCACAGCGCGTCGAGCGAGTTGCGCTTGCCGGGGAACATCTGCTTGGCCTGCACGAGCGTGTCGATCACGCCGCCGCAATGTTCGGTGAACGGCGGCAGGTCGAGCCGCGCGAATTCGGCGTCGAGGAACCCGAGGTCGAACGGCGCGTTATGGATGATCAGCTCGGCGTCCTTCACGAAGTCGCGAATCTGGTCGACGACTTCCGCGAACTTCGGCTTGTCGCGCAGGAACTCGGTGGTGAGGCCGTGCACGGCCAGTGCGCCCGGATCGCTGTCGCGCTCGGGGTTCACGTAGATGTGCAGGTTGTTGCCGGTGAGCCGCCGGTTCAGCAGCTCGACGCAGCCGATTTCGATCAGGCGGTCGCCCGTGCGGGGGTTCAGGCCGGTGGTTTCGGTATCGAGAATGATCTGGCGCATGTCGGATAAATCGGGAAAGACAGTAGGGCGGCCTGGGTTCAGGCCACGAGCGATTCGACGCCGCGATTCGCGAGCGCGTCCGCACGTTCGTTTTCGGGATGGCCGGCGTGGCCCTTCACCCAGCGCCACTCGATCTCGTGTTGTACGACGAGTGCGTCGAGCCGTTTCCACAGGTCGGCGTTCTTCACCGGGGTCTTCGCCGCGGTGACCCAGCCTTTTTTCTTCCAGCCGTGGATCCACTCGCTGATGCCTTTTTGCACGTACTGCGAGTCGGTATGGACGATCACGCGGCACGGCCGCTTGAGCGCTTCGAGCGCGCCGATCACGCCCATCAGTTCCATGCGGTTGTTCGTCGTGTTGGGCTCGCCGCCGAACAGCTCTTTTTCGCGGTCGCCGTAGCGCAGCAGTGCGCCCCAGCCGCCGGGGCCGGGGTTGCCCTTGCAGGCGCCGTCGGTATAAATGTCGATGGTGTCGGTGGTCATGAGCGTTCTTGATGGGTGGTTGGGGTGGCCGCCGGCGTCAGGCCCGGCGCGAGCACGGGCTTCTTCATCTTGATCTGGCCGACGAGGCGCATGCCGCGCACGCGCTTGACGGCCGTGACCATGTAGACGGCGCCGAAGATCGGCCACCAGCGGTCGCCGGCGGCTTCCATGAAGCCGTAGCGGGCAAGCCATTTGTCGGTGATGAGCGGCGGCCGGTAGCAGCCGAAGCGGCCGCGCTCGAGATCGAAGCCGAGCAGCTTGATCCAGTCCTTGAGCCGGATGAACGCGATCTGGTCGCGCGCGGCCGGTACGAACGGGCGGTTCGCCATGCGCCCGAACGATTGCCGCATGCCCCACAGGCTCAGCGAATTGAAGCCCGTGATCACGAGCTGGCCTTCCGGCATCAGCACGCGTTCGGCCTCGCGCAGCAGGCGGTGAGGGTCCGACGTGAATTCGAGCGTGTGCGGCATCACGATCAGGTCGACGCTCTGCGACTCGAACGGCAGGTCGAGGAGGTCGCACCACGTCGTGCTGCGATCGGTCGGCGCATGTTCGGGCCCGCGGGCCTCGCGTGCCCACGGATACTGGTAGGGCGCGCTCGCGCCGCTCGCCGGATCGAGCACGAGGCCGCGATACGGCATGCGGTTCTCGCGCAGCGCATCGAGCTGCGGCAGGCCGAGCTGGAGCGCGTGAAACCCGAACACGTCGGACACGATCCGGTCGAGCTGCGCCTGCTCCCAGCCCAGCACATAGCGGCCGGGCGGCGAGTCGGTCCAGGCGGGCCAGTCTATAATTTGTGGATCGGACATAACGTTGATTGCGCGCCCATGAACGAGCTGGAATACGTGCCGGTGCCGGCATTCGAAGACAACTACATCTGGCTCGTGTCGGACGGCCGCGATGCGATCGCCGTCGATCCGGGTGAAGCCGCGCCGGTACGCCGTGTTCTTGCGGAACGCGGCTGGCGGTTGACCGCTATTTTACTCACGCACCACCACGCCGACCATGTCGGCGGTGTCGCCGCACTGCGCGATAGCCAACAGGACGATGTGCCGCTCGTGGTTTACGGCCCGGCAGCCGAGGCGATCGGCGTGGTCACGCGGCCGCTCGCGGGCGGCGATCGCGTGACGCTCGACGCACCGGCCCTCGCGTTCGACGTGCTCGACGTGCCCGGACATACGCGCGGCCACATCGCGTATTTCCAGCGGGCCGGTCAGGGCGCGGCCACGCCGCACGTGTTCTGCGGCGACACGCTGTTCTCGTGCGGTTGCGGCCGCCTGTTCGAAGGCACGCCCGCGCAGATGCTCGCGTCGCTCGACGCGCTCGCGGCGCTGCCCGGCGACACGCGCGTGCATTGCGCACACGAATATACGCTGTCGAACATTCGCTTCGCGCTCGCCTGCGAGCCGGGCAATGCGGCGCTCGCCGCCTGGCGCGACGACGCGCAGGCGCTGCGCGCGCGCGGCGTGCCGACGCTCCCCACCACGATCGCGCATGAACGTGCCGTGAACCCGTTCATGCGCGCGGACAGCACGGCCATCCATGCAACGCTCGAGGCCGAGCTGCACGAAACGGTGCCGGATCGTCTGGCGGCATTCACGCTGATGCGCGAGTGGAAGAATCGTTTCCGATGACGCATTCCGGAGGATTCCAAACCTCAGGTGGCGCCTGTAAAAATTGCTCCAAATGTAGGATTTCGCTGAGTTTTCGGTGTTTTTATTGACGTGAAGCACGCACTTCCGTAGTATCGCCTGCAATTTCCAGCCGTCGGAAGCCGAGATTTTCATGCGACTTATATTGAGTGCGATGGTGGTCCTGCTACTCGCCGCTTGTGCGAGCCAGGCCCCTGTCGCCAACAACGCCGCCGATTCGCAGGCGACGTCCAACTACCTCCGTAAATCAGCCACCGCCAAAGAAACTGTCGACGTCGACAAGCAATCCGTCGGCGACCTGACCAGTGCGGACTCCGATCTCTGGGGCCGCATCCGTCGCGGCTTCCAGATGCCCGACCTGCAGAGCGACCTCGTCGACATGCAGACAACGTGGTATACGCAGCGTCCCGATTACGTGCAGCGCATGACCGAGCGCTCGCAGAAGTACCTGTATCACATCGTCGAGGAACTCGAAGCGCGCCACATGCCGACCGAGCTCGCGCTGCTGCCGTTCATCGAATCCGCGTACAACCCGCAGGCGCTGTCGGTCGCGAAGGCGGCCGGCATGTGGCAGTTCATGCCGGGCACGGGCCGCACGTACAACCTGAAGCGCAACATGTGGCAGGACGAGCGTCGCGACGTGCTCGCGTCGACGAGCGCCGCGCTCGACTACCTGTCGCGCCTGCATGACATGTTCGGCGACTGGTATCTGGCGCTGGCGGCTTACAACTGGGGCGAGGGCAACGTGCAGCGCGCGATCGCGCGCAACCAGGCGGCCGGCCTGCCGACCGACTACCAGAGCCTGCGGATGCCGAACGAGACGCGTAACTACGTGCCGAAGCTGCAGGCGGTGAAGAACATCATCGCGAGTCCGCAGCAGTACGGCCTCGCGCTGCCGGACATCCCGAACCACCCGTATTTCGTGACGGTCACGACGTCGCGCGACATCGACGTGGCGGTGGCCGCGAAGCTCGCGAACCTGCCGCTTGACGAATTCCGCTCGCTGAACCCGTCGTTCTCGAAGCCGGTGATCCTGGGCGCGACCGAGCCGCAGATCCTGCTGCCGTTCGACAACGCGGCGGCGTTCGAGAAGAACCTGAAGGCGCACAACGGCCAGCTGTCGTCGTGGACCACCTACACGGTCAGCGAGCGCGCGCGTCCGGCCGCGATCGCCGAGAAGATCGGTGTCGACGCCGATACGCTGATGTCGGTCAACAAGATTCCGGCCGGCATGCGCCTGAAGCCCGGTTCGACGATCGTCGTGCCGCGCGGCGACGATGACGACGAGGACATCAGCGCGGACGTCGCGGAAAACGGCGCGCTCGCGATCGAACCCGACGTGCCCGACACGCGCAAGATGCTGATCCGCGTGCGCCGCAAGCAGTCGATGGCCGCACTCGCCGGCCGCTACGGCGTGTCGGTCGGCCAGCTGAAGGCATGGAACCGTACGCACCGCGATATGGTGATGCCGGGCCAGGCGCTCGTTTTGCACGTGCCGGTTGGCCGTTCGGTGCCGGCCGAGCCGGGTCCGGAGCGGATCGCGACGTCGGCGGCCGGCGCGCATATCGAGCGCGCGAGCCTGTCCGTCGGCGGCAAGTCGCGTGGCGCGAAGCACGGTGCCGCGAAGCCGGCGGCCCGCGCGGCGAAGGCGGCTCCCGCGAAGGCGGCGCCGGCCAAGGCTGCTGCCCACAACGGCAAGAAGAAGTAACGCGGTCGCGACCGCAACGCGACGGTCCGTCCGGGCCGCGCGATTGCGTTATCATCCGACGAAAGCAACGCCGTCACCGAGGTGACGGCGTTTTCATTTGTGCGCGGCAGCGGGGCGCGGGATAGCAAGGAGAGGCGATGTCGTCGGTGCAGGTGAGAGTGCTCGCGCTGTTTGCGATCGGATATTTCGTGTCGTATGTGTTCCGCGGCGTCAATCTCGGCTTCGCGCCGTTCGTCACGCACGAGCTCGGGCTGTCAGCCGCCGATCTCGGGCTGCTTACCAGTCTTTATTTCCTCGGCTTCGCCGGCGCGCAAATTCCGGCCGGCGTGCTGCTCGACCATTTCGGCCCGCGCCGCGTGACGGCCGGGATGTTGCTGTTCGCGGCGGCCGGCGCCGCGGTGTTCGGCGTCGCGCACGACCTCGGCACGATGATGGTCGGCCGGCTCCTGATCGGCGTCGGCGTATCGGTGTGCCTCGGTGCGGCGTTCAAGGCGCTCGCTCAGCATTTTCCGGTCGGCCGGCTGCCGCTCCTCAACGGTCTCGTGATGGCCGTCGGCGGCCTCGGCGGCGTCGCGGTCGGCTCGCCGCTGACCTGGCTGCTCGGGCTCGCGAGCTGGCGCGCGATCTGCGGCGGCCTCGCGGTGCTGACGATCGTCGTCGCCGCCGCGATCGGCTTCGGCGCGCCGGAAGCTGAACAGCCACGCCACCAGGGCGGGCTCGTCAGCCAGTTCAAGGGCACCTGGCACATCCTGAGCAGCCGCGCGTTCTGGAAGATCTCGTCGTTCTCGGTCGTCACGCAGGGCGTGTTCTACGCGATGCAATCGCTGTGGGTCGGGCCGTACCTGCGCGATGTCGCGGGGTTCGATGCGCAGCGCGCGGCCCAGCTCGTGTCGGTGCTCGGGTTCGCGATGATGGCCGGCTGCGTCGGCTTCGGCGCGGCGGCGCGCGTGCTCGAGCGGCGCGGGGTGTCCGTCCAGGCGTTTTGCGGCGTCGGCATGGCGCTGTTCGTCGCGACGCAAGCCGCGATCGTCGCGCGCGTCCCGCTGCCGCCGGCCGTACTGTGGGCGGCCTACGGGATGTTCGGTGGCGTCGGGATCCTGACCTATGCGGTGCTGGCCCGTCATTTCCCGGCCCATCTGATCGGCCGCGCGAACACGACGCTCACCCTCGTGATCTTCGTGCTGATCTTTGCGTTCCAGATCGGCATCGGTGCGGTGCTGTCGCACTGGCCGGCGATCGACGGCCATTCTCCGGCCGCCGCGCACGTTACCGCGTGGAGCGTGCTGCTGGCGCTGCAACTCGCGAGCGCGGTCTGGTACGCGTGGCCTGCGCGCGGCGCTGGCAAGCAGGGTGATCCGGCGGTACGCTGACGGGTAGGGCGGCCTGCGCAAACGGGGCCGCAGCAGCGCGCGCGGCGCGCGGTCGCCGCGGGCGTCAGGCGCGCCGCATGCATGATCGGACGGCCATATCGATTGAAGATAGGGCCATTTTCGGGCTATAATTTGAAAGTTTGTGCTGATCAACCTCGCACCCTAGCGCCTACCTCACTCATCCCGTTCATCCGCCGCACGCCGCCTGTCGGGCGATGCCGCGAAGCCTCGTGCGCCACGCGCCGGGTTCGCGTCTCGACAACGCAGGTCGCGTCCAGCTAGCGACTCCGCGCGCCTACGCAGCGCGGCGCTCGCGCGGCAGGGTAAACAGGTCGGCAGCAGGGTGTTCCCCAAGGAGCCTCCCGTGTTGCCGTCTTTTTCTCCCGCCTTGCTTGCACTCGCCGACGGCACGGTCTTTCGTGGTTATTCGATCGGGGCCGAAGGCCATACGATCGGTGAAGTCGTGTTCAATACCGCGATTACCGGCTATCAGGAAATCCTGACCGATCCGAGCTACGCGCGTCAGATCGTCACGCTCACCTACCCGCATATCGGCAACGTCGGCATCAACGCCGAAGACGTCGAAGCCACGAAAGTCCATGCCGCCGGCCTGATCATCCGTGATCTGCCCATGCTCGCATCGAACTTCCGCATGGACCGCACGCTCGGCGACTACCTGCGCGACGAAGGCGTCGTCGCGATCGCCGGCATCGATACCCGCAAGCTGACCCGTATCCTGCGCGACAAGGGCGCGCAGAACGGCTGCATCCTGGCCGGTTCGGACGACGAGGCAAAGGCGATCGAGCTCGCGCGCTCGTTCCCGGGCCTCGCCGGCATGGATCTCGCGAAGGTCGTGTCGACCACGAAGCCGTTCGAGTGGAAGCAGACCGAATGGCGCCTCGAAGGCGGCTACGGGATGCAGGAAGCACCGAAGTACCGCGTCGTCGCGTACGACTTCGGCGTCAAGTACAACATCCTGCGCATGCTCGCGGAGCGCGGCTGCCAGGTGACGGTGCTGCCGGCGCAGGCCAGCGCGGCCGACGCGCTCGCGCTGAATCCGGACGGCATCTTCCTGTCGAACGGCCCCGGCGACCCGGAGCCGTGCGACTACGCGATCGCGGCCACGAAGGAATTCATCGAGCGCGGCGTGCCGACCTTCGGCATCTGCCTCGGCCACCAGATCATGGGCCTCGCGGTCGGCGCCAAGACGCTGAAGATGAAGACGGGCCACCACGGCGCGAACCATCCGGTGAAGGATCTCGGCGACGGCCGCGTGGTCATCACGTCGCAGAACCACGGCTTCGCGGTCGACGCGGATTCGCTGCCGGCCAACGCGCGCGTGACGCACGTGTCGCTGTTCGACGGCACGCTGCAGGGCTTCGAGCTGACCGACAAGCCGGCGTTCTGCTTCCAGGGCCACCCGGAAGCGTCGCCCGGCCCGCACGACATCGGCTATCTGTTCGACCGTTTCACCGCCCTGATGGACGCGGCGCAGCAGCGCAACGCCTGACGTCACTGAAGCAACCGAAGAACGGGAGATTCGCATCATGTTCGGCCACGCACTCGGCATCACGGATATCTGGACCTACGTGTTCGGCGTGATCTTCATCATCCTGCTGCCGGGGCCGAACTCGATGTACGTGCTGTCGCTCGCGGCGCAGCGCGGCGTGAAGGCCGGCTATCGCGCGGCCTGCGGCGTGTTCGTCGGCGATGCGGTGCTGATGGTGCTGTCCGCCGCGGGCGTCGCGTCGCTGCTGAAGGCGAACCCGCTGCTGTTCTCCGTCGTCAAGTACGGCGGCGCCGCGTACCTGCTGTACATCGGCGCCGGGATGCTGCGCAGCGCGTGGCGCAAGCTGCGCGCACGTGCGGATGCACCGGCCGATGCGCCGCTTGCGGTCGACGGCGAGCGGTCTTTCGACAAGCCGTTCCGCAAGGCGCTGATCGTGAGTCTCCTGAATCCGAAGGCGATCCTGTTCTTCATCTCGTTCTTCATCCAGTTCGTCGACCCGGCATTCCCGCATCCCGCGCTGTCGTTCGTCGTGCTCGGGGCGATCGCGCAATGCGCGAGCTTCCTGTACCTGAGCACGCTGATCTTCGCGGGCGCGCGGCTCGCCGAGCATTTCCGCCGCCGCCGCAAGCTCGCGGCGGGTGCGGCGAGCAGCGTGGGCGGCCTGTTCATCGGTTTCTCGGTGAAGCTCGCGCTCGCCACCATGAGTTGAGCGCAGCCGGCCGACCCGCGACAACGCCACGACAAAGATTACTTACTGAATTCACAAGCCATGCCAAAACGCACAGACATCAAAAGCATCCTCATCATCGGCGCCGGCCCGATCATCATCGGCCAGGCTTGCGAGTTCGACTATTCGGGCGCGCAGGCTTGCAAGGCGCTGCGTGAAGAGGGCTACAAGGTCGTCCTCGTGAACAGCAACCCGGCGACGATCATGACCGACCCGAATACGGCCGACGTCACGTACATCGAGCCGATCACGTGGGAAGTCGTCGCGCGCATCATCGAGAAGGAGCGTCCGGACGCGATCCTGCCGACGATGGGCGGCCAGACCGCGCTGAACTGCGCGCTCGACCTGCATCACCACGGCGTGCTCGAGAAATTCGGCGTCGAGCTGATCGGCGCGTCGCCGGAAGCGATCGACAAGGCGGAAGACCGCCAGAAGTTCAAGGACGCGATGACCAAGATCGGTCTCGGCTCGGCGAAGTCGGGCATCGCGCATTCGATGGAAGAAGCGACCCAGGTGCACGCCGAGATCATGGCGTACACCGGCGGCAGCGGCTATCCGATCGTGATCCGTCCGTCGTTCACGCTCGGCGGCTCGGGCGGCGGCATCGCGTACAACCGTGAAGAGTTCGAAGAGATCTGCAAGCGCGGCCTCGACCTGTCGCCCACGCGCGAACTGCTGATCGAAGAATCGCTGCTCGGCTGGAAGGAATACGAGATGGAAGTCGTGCGCGACCGCGCCGACAACTGCATCATCGTGTGCTCGATCGAAAACCTCGACCCGATGGGCGTGCACACCGGCGACTCGATCACGGTCGCGCCGGCGCAGACGCTCACCGACAAGGAATACCAGATCCTGCGCAACGCATCGCTCGCGGTGCTGCGCGAGATCGGCGTCGACACGGGCGGCTCGAACGTGCAGTTCTCGATCAACCCGAAGGACGGCCGCATGGTCGTCATCGAAATGAACCCGCGCGTGTCGCGTTCGTCGGCGCTTGCGTCGAAGGCGACCGGCTTCCCGATCGCGAAGGTCGCGGCGAAGCTGGCGGTCGGCTACACGCTCGACGAGCTGAAGAACGAAATCACCGGCGGCCAGACGCCGGCGTCGTTCGAACCGACGATCGACTACGTCGTCACGAAGATTCCGCGTTTCGCGTTCGAGAAGTTCCGTGAAGCCGATTCGCGCCTGACCACGCAGATGAAGTCGGTCGGCGAAGTGATGGCGATCGGCCGCACGTTCCAGGAATCGTTCCAGAAGGCGCTGCGCGGCCTCGAAGTCGGCGTCGACGGTCTCGACGAGAAGTCGACCGACCGCGACGAAATCGCGATCGAGATCCACGAGCCGGGCCCGGATCGCATCTGGTACGTCGGCGATGCATTCCGTATCGGCATGACGGCCGAAGAGATCTTCGCGGAAACCGCGATCGACCCGTGGTTCCTCGCGCAGATCGAGCAGATCATCCTGAAGGAAAAGGCGCTGTCGGGCCGAACGCTCGCATCGCTGACGTTCGACGAGCTGCGTTTCCTGAAGCAGAGCGGCTTCTCCGACCGACGCCTCGCGAAGCTGCTCGGCGCGACGCCGGAAGACGTCCGCAAGCGCCGCGTGGAACTGAACGTGCGCCCGGTCTACAAGCGCGTCGACACCTGCGCGGCCGAGTTCGCGACGAAAACCGCGTACATGTACTCGACCTACGAGGAAGAGTGCGAGGCGCAGCCGACCACCAACAAGAAGATCATGGTGCTGGGCGGCGGCCCGAACCGGATCGGCCAAGGCATCGAGTTCGACTACTGCTGCGTGCACGCGGCCCTCGCGATGCGCGAGGACGGCTACGAAACGATCATGGTCAACTGCAACCCGGAAACGGTGTCGACCGACTATGACACGTCCGACCGCCTGTACTTCGAGCCGCTGACGCTCGAGGACGTGCTCGAGATCGTCGACAAGGAAAAGCCGGTTGGCGTGATCGTCCAGTACGGCGGCCAGACGCCGCTGAAGCTCGCGCTCGACCTCGAGGCGCATGGCGTGCCGATCGTCGGCACGTCGCCGGACATGATCGACGCGGCCGAAGACCGCGAACGCTTCCAGAAGCTGCTGCAGGACCTCGGCCTGCGCCAGCCGCCGAACCGCACCGCGCGCGCCGAAGAAGAAGCGCTCGCGCTGGCGGCCGAAATCGGCTACCCGCTCGTCGTGCGCCCGTCGTACGTGCTGGGCGGCCGCGCGATGGAAATCGTCCACGAGCCGCGCGACCTCGAGCGCTACATGCGCGAGGCCGTGAAGGTGTCGAACGATTCGCCGGTGCTGCTCGACCGCTTCCTGAACGACGCGATCGAATGCGACGTCGACTGCATCTGCGACGGCGAAGCGGTGTTCATCGGCGGCGTGATGGAGCACATCGAGCAGGCGGGCGTCCACTCGGGCGACTCGGCATGCTCGCTGCCGCCGTACTCGCTGTCGAAGGAAACCGTGGCCGAGCTGAAGCGCCAGACGGGCGCGATGGCGAAGGCGCTGAACGTGGTCGGCCTGATGAACGTGCAGTTCGCGATCCAGCAGGTGCCGCAGGCGGACGGTTCGAAGCAGGACATCATCTACGTGCTCGAAGTGAACCCGCGCGCCTCGCGCACGGTGCCGTACGTGTCGAAGGCGACCAGCCTGCCGCTCGCGAAGATCGCGGCGCGCGCGATGGTCGGCCAGAAGCTCGCGCAGCAGGGCGTGACGAAGGAAGTCGAGCCGCCGTACTTCAGCGTGAAGGAAGCGGTGTTCCCGTTCGTCAAGTTCCCGACCGTCGATCCGGTCCTCGGACCTGAAATGCGTTCGACCGGCGAAGTGATGGGTGTCGGCCAGACGTTCGGCGAAGCGCTGTTCAAGTCGCAGCTCGCGGCCGGTTCGCGCCTGCCGGAGTCGGGCACGGTGCTGCTGACCGTGATGGACGCCGACAAGCCGAAGGCGGTCGAAGTCGCGCGCATGCTGCACGACCTCGGCTACCCGATCGTCGCGACCAAGGGCACGGCTGCCGCGATCGAAGCGGCCGGCGTGCCGGTGAAGGTCGTCAACAAGGTGAAGGACGGCCGTCCGCACATCGTCGACATGATCAAGAACGGCGAGATCGCACTCGTGTTCACGACGGTCGACGAGACACGCCAGGCGATCGCCGATTCGCGTTCGATCCGCATGAGCGCGCAGGCGCACAAGGTCACGTACTACACGACGATGTCGGGCGCGCGCGCGGCCGTCGAAGGCTTGCGCTACCTGAAGGATCTGGAAGTCTATGATTTACAAGGTCTTCACGCTCGCCTAAACTAAGCAGTCAGTTTCCTGTCGAAGCAACACGTGCCGCGGTTAAGCGGTGTTTCCGGTTCACCGGAAATGCGCTTAATCGCGGTGATTTTTTTTATAGCCGTTATTATCGATTGAGCCGTTTATGAGCACCATTCCGTTGACAAAGCGTGGCGCAGAGCAACTGCGCGATGAATTGCAGCGCCTCAAGTCGGTCGAGCGGCCGGCCGTGATCACCGCGATCGCGGAGGCCCGCGCACAGGGTGATCTGTCCGAAAACGCCGAATACGACGCAGCGAAGGAAAAGCAGGGCTTCATCGAGGGCCGTATCGCGGAACTCGAATCGAAGCTGTCCGCCGCGCAGGTCATCGACCCCACCGTGCTCGATGCCGAGGGCCGTGTGGTCTTCGCGTCGACGGTCGAACTCGAGGATCTCGAGTCGGGCGACACCGTCAAGTATCAGATCGTCGGCGACGACGAAGCCGATATCGATCACGGCCTGATCTCGGTCAGCTCGCCGATCGCACGCGCGCTGATCGGCAAGTCCGAAGGTGACGTCGCGGCCGTGCAGGCGCCGAGCGGCGTGCGCGAATACGAAATCATCTCGGTCAGCTACATCTGAAGCCGGGCGACGTGATGCCGCATCGCGTGTTCCGTCTGCTGTCGGCCGTGTGGGTCGGCAGCCTGCTGACGATCGGGTATGCGGTCGCGCCCGTGCTGTTCAAGACGCTGGAGCGGATGACGGCCGGTTCGGTCGCCGCCCAGCTGTTTCGCATCGAGGCGATCTTCGGTGTCGTGTGCGGCGTGCTGTTGCTCGCGCTGTCGAACCAGCAGGTGCGGCGCGGTAGCGGCGATTATCGTCGCGTGCGCTGGATCGTCGCGGCGATGGTCGCGTGCGTGCTGGTCGGGTATTTTGCGCTGCAGCCGTTCATGAACGCGCTGCGAGTGGCCGCGATGGAAGCGGGCACCGATATCGCGAACTCACCGTATGCGAGCCGTTTCGGGATGCTGCACGGCGTCTCGAGCCTGTTCTATCTCGTCGAGAGCGTGCTGGGGCTGATGCTGATCTGGCGTCTGCCGGCACGAGACTCCTGAACGGCCTGAGCGCCGCACGGGCAGCGCGGCACGGGATGCCCCGTGCCGCCCGGCAGGATTACTTGTCCTGGTGCGGCCGCTTCGTGCTCGCCTGACGCTTTTTCGCGCGCTTCACCGTGCCGCCCGCCGTGACGCGCTCGTTGCCGCGCACGACGACCTTGGTCGGCTTCGGGCGACGCACGGGGCTCGCGTTCGGCGACACCTTGACGACCTTGACGGTGCGCGGTGCGCGGCCTTTCCTGTCGTCGCTGGCTTCGGCCGCGCTCGGCAGCGTGCCGGCACGACGGCCGCGGGCCGGGGCCGTCACGGCGGCCTCGGGCTTCCAGATCACCAGCAGCTTGCCGATGTGCTGGATCGGCGCGGCGCTCAGGCGGTCGCAGATCTCGTCGTAAATGGCGACGCGCTCGTCGCGCTCGTCACCGAACACACGGATCTTGATCAGCTGGTGCGCGGCGAGGTGCACCTTGATTTCCTTCAGCACTGCGTCGGTGAGCCCTTCGGCGCCGATCAGCACGACGGGCTTGAGCGCATGGGCCTGGGAGCGCAGCGCGGAGCGCTCGGCGGGGGAAAGCGAAAGGGCGGGCATGGAAATGTCGAAATCTAGATAAGGGGCGCTGCGTCAGAAGCGAATCGCGGGAAGTTACCGCATCAGCCGCGCGCCGAAACCACGTAAAATCGCGGCTTGGGCCTCAAAAGGGGCCGCAGCCGCGCGAAGAAGACGCGTATTATCCGCCAAAAGCACGGCTTCACGAAGCAAATAGCAGCAATCTCTCTCTCGAATGGCAAAAAACCGCTTCAACCAGCACTGGCTGCACGACCACATCAACGACCCGTACGTCAAAATGGCGCAGCGGGAGGGCTATCGCGCGCGCGCCGCGTACAAACTGAAGGAAATCGACGAGCAGGACAAGCTGATCCGTCCGGGCCAGGTCATCGTCGATCTCGGTGCGACGCCGGGCAGCTGGAGCCAGTATGCCCGCAACAAGCTCGCGCAGGGCAAGAAGCGCGACACCCAACGCGAAGGCGGCATCGACGGCACGATCATCGCGCTCGACCTCCTGCCGATGGAGCCGATCGCCGACGTCCACTTCATCCAGGGCGACTTCCGCGAGGACGACGTCCTCCGGCAGCTCGAGGACGTGCTCGAAGGTCGCGCCGTAGACCTTGTTATTTCCGACATGGCCCCCAACCTTTCCGGCGTGGCCTCGGCGGACGCAGCACGCATCGAGCATCTGTGCGATCTGGCGCTTGAATTCGCGCAGAACCATCTGAAGCCGGATGGTGCGCTGCTCGTGAAATGCTTTCACGGCAGCGGCTACAGCCAGATCGTCGAGAAGTTCAAGCAGCAGTTTAAGGTGGTCGCGCCCCGCAAGCCGAAGGCGTCGCGCGACAAATCGTCCGAAACGTTCATTTTGGGCCGGCAGCTGAAGCAACCGCGGTGACGCGGAGCGCGGTGCCGCAAACGGGCTCCGGCCCTTGCCAGACAAGCGAAGCGCTATCGCGGCGGTTGTCAATGCTTATGGCAGGGGTGGTCGGACTGGATTAGAATGACCGAGGAGCGCCGCAAGGAAAATGTAGGCGCTCGTCTACGAGTGAAGGAGTGGTGCTTTGAACAACAATATGTTTTCGAAGGCAGCAGTGTGGCTGGTGATCGCACTGGTGCTGTTTACGGTGTTCAAGCAGTTCGACAAGCCCCGCGTCCAGGAAGGTGTGTCCTATTCGCAGTTCATGGACGACGCCAAGAGCGGCAAGGTCAAGAACGTCATCGTGCAGGGGCGCAACCTCACCGTCACTCCGGCTGATGGCCAGAAATACCAGATTGTGTCGCCCGGCGACATCTGGATGGTCGGCGACCTGATGAAGTACGGCGTGCAGGTCAGCGGCAAGGCCGACGACGAGCCGAACGCGCTGATGTCCGCGCTGTATTACCTCGGGCCGACGATCCTGATCATCGTGTTCTGGTTCTACATGATGAGGCAGATGCAGGGGGGCGGCAAAGGCGGCGCATTCTCGTTCGGGAAATCGCGCGCGCGGCTGATCGACGAGAACAACAACGCGGTGAACTTCTCCGACGTCGCGGGCTGCGACGAAGCGAAGGAAGAAGTGTCCGAGCTCGTCGACTTCCTGCGCGATCCGCAGAAATTCCAGAAGCTGGGCGGGCGCATTCCGCGCGGCGTGCTGCTCGTCGGCCCTCCGGGTACCGGCAAGACGCTGCTCGCCCGCGCGATCGCCGGTGAAGCGAAGGTGCCGTTCTTCAGCATCTCGGGCTCCGACTTCGTCGAAATGTTCGTCGGTGTCGGCGCGGCCCGTGTGCGCGACATGTTCGAGCAGGCGAAGAAGCACGCACCGTGCATCGTGTTCATCGACGAAATCGACGCGGTCGGTCGTCATCGCGGCGCCGGCATGGGCGGCGGCAACGACGAGCGCGAACAGACGCTGAACCAGATGCTGGTCGAGATGGACGGCTTCGAGGCGAACTCCGGCGTGATCGTGATCGCCGCGACCAACCGTTCCGACGTGCTCGACAAGGCGCTGCTGCGTCCGGGCCGTTTCGACCGCCAGGTCTATGTCGGCCTGCCGGACATCCGCGGCCGCGAGCAGATCATGCGCGTGCACCTGCGCAAGGTGCCGATCGCGAACGACGTCGACGCAGCGGTCATCGCGCGCGGCACGCCGGGTTTCTCGGGCGCCGATCTCGCGAACCTCGTGAACGAAGCGGCGCTGTTCGCCGCACGTCGCGGCAAGCGGATCGTCGAGATGCAGGATTTCGAGGACGCGAAGGACAAGATCTTCATGGGTCCGGAGCGCAAGTCGGCGGTGATTCGCGAAGAAGCGAAGCGCGCGACGGCTTACCACGAGTCGGGCCACGCGGTGATCGCGAAGCTGCTGCCGAAGGCCGACCCGGTGCACAAGGTCACGATCATCCCGCGCGGTCGCGCGCTGGGTGTCACGTGGCAGCTGCCGGAGCATGACAACGAGACGTACTCGAAGGACTATCTGCTCGACCGCCTGGCGATCCTGTTCGGCGGCCGCGTGGCCGAGGAGCTGTTCCTGAACCTGATCAGCACCGGTGCGTCCGACGACTTCAACAAGGCGACGCAGACGGCACGCGCGATGGTGGCCCGTTTCGGCATGACCGATGCACTCGGACCGATGGTCTACGTCGACGACGAGAGCGACAACGGCCCGTTCGGCCGCGGCTTCACGCGCACGATCTCGGAAGCGACGCAGCAGAAGGTCGACGGCGAAATCCGCCGCGTGCTCGACGAACAGTACAGCCTTGCGCGCCGCCTGCTCGAAGAGAACCGCGACAAGGTCGAGGCGATGACGGCCGCGCTGATGGAGTGGGAAACGATCGACGCCGATCAGATCAACGACATCATGGAAGGGCGTCCGCCGCGCTCGCCGAAGAGCTCGCCGGCTGTCGGCGGTGACTCGTCGGGTGGCGGCACGACCGCCGAAGTGAAGCCGGCCAACGCGCCGGCGCCTGCTTCGCCGGCCTGAGCGCCGCTGTAGCACCGTTCACGGGCTGGTGTGGCTTCACACCGGCCCGTTTTGCATTCATCAACGCCTCCCGCCCGTGTCCGATTCCGCTGCTTCCGCGTTCATTCCCGCGCCGCTCCAGTGCGGCCGTTTCTCGCTGACGTTCGAACGCCCGCTCGTGATGGGCATCCTCAACGCGACCCCCGATTCGTTTTCCGACGGCGGCCGCTTCCTCGCGCGCGACGATGCGCTGCGCCAGGCCGAGCGGATGATCGCCGAAGGCGCCGACCTGATCGACATCGGCGGTGAGTCGACGCGTCCCGGTGCGCCGCCCGTGCCGCTCGACGAGGAGCTCGCGCGCGTGATCCCGCTCGTCGAAGCGCTGCGGCCGCTGAACGTGCCACTGTCGATCGACACCTACAAGCCGGCCGTGATGCGCGCGGCGCTCGCGGCCGGCGCGGACCTGATCAACGACATCTGGGGGTTTCGCCAGCCGGGTGCGATCGACGCGGTCCGCGACGGCAACAGCGGGCTGTGCGCGATGCACATGCTCGGCGAGCCGCAGACGATGCAGGTCGGCGAGCCCGACTATGGCGATGTCGTGACCGACGTGCGTGACTTTCTCGCCGGGCGCGCGCAGGCGCTGCGCGACGCGGGCATCGCGCCGGAGCGGATCTGCGTCGATCCGGGCTTCGGGTTCGGCAAGGCGGTGGTCGACGACAATTACGCGCTGCTGGCCGCATTGGCGGACACGGCGCCCGCGCGGCCCGACGGGCGCGCGTATCCGATTCTCGCGGGCATGTCGCGCAAGTCGATGCTCGGCGCGGTGATCGGCGACAAACCGCCGATGGAACGCGTCGCGGCGAGCGTGGCGGCCGCGCTGTGCGCAGTCGGGCGCGGCGCCGCGATCGTGCGCGTGCACGACGTCGCGGCGACGGTCGACGCGCTAAAGGTCTGGAATGCCGTGCGCGAAGCCGCGCGGCAACGATAAGTCAGAACTCAGAAAGACGAAGGAGGAAGATTCGCCATGGGACGTCGATATTTCGGCACGGACGGCATTCGCGGCACAGTAGGCGAGGCGCCCATCACGCCTGATTTCGTGTTGCGTCTCGGCTATGCGGCCGGCAAGGTACTGGCCGGCACGGCCGACGTCGCGGCGGGTGCGCGTCCGACGGTGCTGATCGGCAAGGACACGCGCGTGTCGGGCTACATGCTCGAGGCCGCACTCGAGGCCGGCTTCTCGGCAGCCGGCGTGGACGTGATGCTGGCCGGCCCGATGCCGACACCGGGCGTCGCGTACCTGACGCGCGCGCTGCGCCTGTCGGCCGGTGTCGTGATCAGCGCGTCGCATAATCCGTATCAGGACAACGGCATCAAGTTCTTCTCAGCGGACGGCAACAAGCTGCCCGACGATACCGAAGCCGCGATCGAAGCGTGGCTCGACAAGCCGCTCGAATGCGCATCGTCGGACCGGCTGGGCAAGGCGCGCCGCCTCGAAGACGCGGCCGGCCGTTACATCGAGTTCTGCAAGAGCACGTTCCCGGCCGCGTATGACCTGCGCGGGCTGAAGCTCGTGATCGACTGCGCGCACGGCGCCGCGTACCAGATCGCGCCGCACGTGTTCCACGAACTCGGTGCGGACGTGATCCCGATCGGCGTTGCGCCGAACGGCTTCAACATCAACGACGGTGTCGGCGCGACGGCGCCCGATGCACTCGTGCGCGCGGTGCGTGCGAACCATGCGGACCTCGGCATCGCGCTCGACGGCGACGCGGACCGCCTGCAGGTCGTCGATTCGACGGGGCGGCTGTTCAACGGCGACGAGCTGCTCTACGTGCTCGTGAAGGACCGGATCGCGACGGCCGGCAAGGTCGACGGCGCGGTGGGCACGCTGATGACGAACCTCGCGGTCGAGGTCGCGTTGCAGCGCGAAGGCGTGCCGTTCGTGCGCGCGGCGGTCGGCGACCGCTACGTGCTCGAGCAGTTGCGCGAACGCGGCTGGCAGCTCGGCGCGGAAGGCTCGGGCCACATCCTGTCGCTCGACCGCCATTCGACCGGCGACGGCATCGTGTCGGCGCTGCTCGTGCTCGCCGCGCTCAAGCGCAGCGACCGCACGCTCGCGCAGATGCTGGACGGCGTCACGCTGTTCCCGCAGAAGCTGATCAACGTGCGGATGAAGCCGGGCGCGGACTGGAAGGGCAGCGCATCGATTCGCACGGCGATCGACGCAGCCGAAAGCGCGCTCGCCGGCAGCGGCCGCGTGCTGATCCGCGCGTCGGGCACCGAGCCCGTGCTGCGCGTGATGGTCGAGGCGCAGCATGCGGCCGACGCGACCCGCCACGCGGAAGCGATCGCCGACGCGGTGCGGATGGCCACGAGCTGAGCCGAACCGGATCGGCGACGGCGCGCGACGCTCCGGCCGAGTGCGCGCCGCCACTGCGATGAGTCGACCTGCGGCGCCTTCGGGCGCCGCAATTCATCAGACGCAAAGGTTTGCGCTATTAAATAGAAAGGGCTTCGGCGCGGATTTCATCTGACGGAAGAAATCATCCGACCCTGAGCAGAAGCAGGGCACGGCCACCTGTTTTCGCCGCGACATGATCGCCCACGCATCCCGGTCAAAGGGTGCCCATGCCGTCCCTGCCTGACCGGCAATTCTTGCCGTCATCCCCGCCGCGCTTGGCCTCCGCGGCCCCTCGCACAAGGCCGGCTACATCCTTTCAACCAGTCATGTTACTGTCACGCCAGTTTCATCGATTGTCACATTAACGTCATGAGGAGCCCCTAACCTTCGCGGTGCCGTAGTCATCCGCTCACACACTGGAGGTCTCATGAAATTGATGCAAACCGCGATTGCCGGCCTGGCTGGCGCGCTTTTCGCCGTTGCCGCGCACGCTGCCGACATCACGGGCGCAGGTAGCACGTTCGCCATGCCGATCTATACGAAATGGGCTGCCGACTACCAGCAGTCCGGCGGCGCGAAGGTGAACTACCAGGGTATCGGTTCGTCGGGCGGCCTGAAGCAGATCAACGCGAAGACGGTCGATTTTGCCGGTTCGGACGCTCCGCTGAAGGATGAAGAGCTCGCGAAGGAAGGCCTGTTCCAGTTCCCGACGGTGGTCGGCGGCGTGGTGCCGGTCGTCAACGTGCCGGGCGTGAAGGCCGGTGAACTGACGCTGTCGGGCCCGGTGCTCGGCGACATCTATCTCGGCAAGATCAAGAAGTGGAACGATCCGGCGATCGTTGCACTGAACCCGAAGGTCAAGCTGCCGGACACGGACATCGCGGTCGTTCGCCGCGCTGACGGCTCGGGCACGAGCTTCATCTGGACGAACTACCTGTCCAAGGTGAACGACGAGTGGAAGTCGAAGGTCGGCGAAGGCACGACGGTCAACTGGCCGACGGGCACGGGCGGCAAGGGCAACGACGGCGTCGCAGCCTTCGTGCAGCGCCTGCCGGGCGCAGTCGGCTACGTCGAGTGGGCGTACGCGAAGAAGAACAACATGGTCTACACCGCGCTGAAGAATTCGACGGGCACGGTGGTCGAGCCGAAGACGGAAACGTTCAAGGCCGCTGCTGCCGGCGCGAACTGGTCGAAGTCGTTCTACCAGATCCTGACGAACCAGCCGGGCAAGGAAGCATGGCCGGTCGTCGGCGCGACGTTCGTGCTGCTGCATGCGAAGCAGGACAAGCCGGAGCAGGGCGCCGAAACGCTGAAGTTCTTCAGCTGGGCGTTCAAGAACGGCGAGAAGGCGGCTGACAGCCTCGACTACATCTCGCTGCCGCCGGCAGTCGAGGCGGAAATCCGCAAGCAGTGGAAGACGAAGGTCACGGACGCATCGGGCAAGCCGGTCGCCGCGGAGTAAGCATTGCAGCGGTTCACTGCCCGGCCGTGCCGGTCGGGCAGTGTGTGCGGTAAGGCCGGGCGTCACGGCGCCCGGCGATCCAGAACAGGCACCCATGTCTGAAATTTCCTACACGTCCTCCCGGTCCCCCGACGCCGCGTCGCAACGCGCGCCGAGCCGTCTCGGCGACGTTCTGTTCGGCGGCCTCGCACGGCTTGCCGCGATCGTGACCCTGCTGCTGCTGGGCGGGATCATCGTTTCCCTGATCATTGCGTCGCTGCCGACCATCCAGAAGTTCGGCCTCGGCTTCCTGTTTCAATCCGAGTGGGATCCGAACTCGGATGTCTACGGCGCACTCGTGCCGATCTACGGCACGATCGTGACGTCGATCATCGCGCTCGTGATCGCGGTGCCGGTCAGCTTCGGCATCGCGCTGTTCCTCACCGAGCTGTCGCCCGTTTGGCTGCGCCGCCCGCTCGGCATCGCGATCGAGCTGCTCGCCGCGATTCCGTCGATCGTGTACGGCATGTGGGGCCTGCTCGTGTTCGCGCCGATCTTCGCCGAATACTTCCAGAAGCCGATCGGCCGCATCTTCAAGGACGTGTGGGTGATCGGTCCGCTGACGTCCGGCGCGCCGATCGGCATCGGCATCCTCGCGGCCGGCGTGATCCTCGCGATCATGATCATCCCGTACATCGCGTCGGTGATGCGCGACGTGTTCGAAGTCACGCCTGTGCTGCTGAAGGAATCGGCGTACGGGATCGGCTGCACGACGTGGGAAGTGATGTGGAAGGTCGTGCTGCCCTATACGAAAACCGGCGTGATCGGCGGCGTGATGCTCGGCCTCGGCCGCGCGCTCGGCGAAACGATGGCCGTGACCTTCGTGATCGGCAACACGAACCTGCTCGACAGCGTGTCGCTGTTCGCGCCGGGCAACAGCATCACGTCGGCGCTCGCGAACGAATTCGCGGAAGCGCAACCGGGCCTGCATACGTCCGCGCTGATGGAACTGGGCCTGATCCTGTTCGTGATCACGTTCATCGTGCTGTCCATCTCCAAACTGCTGCTGCTTCGTCTCGAGAAGGGAGAGGGCAAGAAATGAGCGAGCCCATCATGAATTTCCCCGGGCCGAACGGCGCCGCGCTCGACGCGATGCGCAACCGCCTGCAACGCAGGCGCAAGTTCACCAACGCGATCGCGCTCACCGCGTCGCTCGGCGCGATGGCATTTGGCCTGCTGTGGCTCGTGTGGATTCTCTACACGACGGTGCACCTCGGCGTCGGCGGCCTGTCGCTGCAGTTGTTCACCGAATCGACGCCGGCACCGAACACGGAAGGCGGCGGTCTGGCGAACGCGATCGTCGGCAGCCTGCTGCTGTGCGGTTTCGGCACGCTGGTCGGCACGCCGATCGGCATCCTCGCGGGCGTCTATCTCGCCGAATACGGCCAGAAGAACCTGCTCGCGAGCACGATCCGCTTCATCAACGACATCCTGCTCTCGGCGCCGTCGATCGTCATCGGCCTGTTCGTGTATGCGATCGTCGTCGCGAAGTCGGGGCGTTTCTCGGGCTGGGCCGGCGTGATTGCGCTCGCGCTGCTGCAGATTCCGATCGTGATCCGCACGACCGAGAACATGCTGAAGCTCGTGCCGAACGCACTGCGTGAAGCAGCCGTCGCGCTCGGCACGCCGAAGTGGCGCATGGTGCTGAAGATCACGCTGCGCGCGTCGGTCGGCGGGATCGTGACGGGCGTGCTGCTCGCGATCGCGCGGATCGCCGGCGAAACGGCGCCGCTGCTGTTCACGGCGCTGTCGAACCAGTTCTTCTCGTGGAACATGAGCCAGCCGATGGCGAACCTGCCCGTCACGATCTACAAGTTCGCGATGAGCCCGTTCGCCGAATGGCAGTCGCTTGCATGGGCGGGCGTGTTCCTGATTACGCTCGGGGTGCTCGGACTCAACGTCCTGGCGCGCTCGATCTTCTCGAAAAAGTAACGGCGGAGCGATCCGATGAATATGGCAGAAAGCCACCTGAATTCCGTCGAGCGCACCGCTGCGCCCGCCGGCACGCACGACGCGGTGCATGGCAGTCCGCTGGCGCCGCTGAACGCGAAGATCGAGGTCAACAACCTCAACTTTTTCTACAACAAGTTTCACGCGCTGAAGAACATCAACCTGCGCATTCCCGAAGGGAAGGTGACGGCGTTCATCGGCCCGTCGGGCTGCGGCAAGTCGACGCTCCTGCGCACGTTCAACAAGATGTACGCGCTCTATCCGGAGCAGCGCGCCGAAGGCGAAATCCTGATGGACGGCGAGAACCTGCTGACCACCAAGCGCGACATCTCGCTGCTGCGCGCGCGGATCGGCATGGTGTTCCAGAAGCCGACCCCGTTCCCGATGTCGATCTACGACAACATCGCGTTCGGCGTGAAGATGTTCGAGAAGCTCACGCGCTCGGAGATGGACGACCGCGTCGAGTGGGCGCTGTCGAAGGCCGCGCTGTGGAACGAAGTGAAGGACAAGCTGAACCAGAGCGGCTACGGGCTGTCCGGCGGCCAGCAGCAGCGTCTGTGCATCGCGCGCGGCATCGCGATCCGTCCGGAAGTGCTGCTGCTCGACGAGCCGTGCTCGGCGCTCGACCCGATTTCGACGGGCCGCATCGAGGAGCTGATCGCTGAGCTGAAGAGCGACTACACGGTCGTGATCGTCACGCACAACATGCAGCAGGCCGCGCGCTGCTCGGACTTCACGGCCTACATGTACCTGGGCGAGCTGATCGAATTCGGCGAAACCGAAAAGATCTTCATCAAGCCGGTGCGCAAGGAAACGGAAGACTACATCACTGGCCGTTTCGGCTGATGACGGAGAACAACAACCATGTCGGATAAACATCTGTCGAGCCAGTTCGACGCGGACCTGAATGCCGTGTCGTCGAAAGTGCTGGAAATGGGCGGACTCGTCGAGTCGCAGATCGTCGGCGCGATGCATGCGCTGAACGAATTCGACCGCGACGCGGCCGAGAAGGTGATCACGGCCGAGGAAACGCTGAACGCGATGGAAGTCGACATCGACCAGGAGTGCGGCAACATCATCGCGCGGAGACAGCCTGCCGCGCGCGACCTGCGCCTTCTGATGTCGATTTCGAAAACGATTACGAACCTCGAGCGCGCCGGCGACGAGGCCGAGAAGATCGCGAAACGCGTGCGCCGCCTGGTCGACGAACCGGCCGCGCGCACGGTGAACATCGCCGAGATCAAGGTGTCGGGCGAGATGGCCGTGACGATCCTGCGCCGCGCGCTCGACGCATTCGCGCGCCTCGATACGGTGGCCGCCGCGCAGATCGTCAAGGACGACAAGGAAATCGACCTTGAATTCCGCGCGTTCGTGCGCAAGCTCGTGTCGTACATGCAGGAAGATCCGCGCACGATCTCGGTCGGCCTCGAATATCTGTTCATCGCCAAGGCGATCGAGCGGATCGGCGACCACGCGAAGAACATCGCGGAGTTCATCATCTACATCGTGAAGGGCACGGACGTGCGGCATCAGCCGCGCGACACGCTCGACCGTGAAGCCAACAGTTAACGCGACCACGTACAGGAAGAACAGAGGTGCCGATGCCCAGCAACATTCTCGTCGTTGAAGATGAGCCCGCGATTTCCGAACTGATCTCGGTGAATCTCCAGCACGCCGGTCACTGCCCGATCCGCGCATACAACGCGGAGCAGGCGCAGAACCTGATCAGCGATGTGCTGCCCGATCTCGTGCTGCTCGACTGGATGCTGCCGGGCAAGTCCGGCATCGCGTTCGCGCGCGACCTGCGCAACAACGAACGGACCAAGCACATCCCGATCATCATGCTGACCGCGCGTGGCGACGAGCAGGACAAGGTGCTCGGCCTCGAAATCGGTGCGGACGACTACGTGACCAAGCCGTTCTCGCCGAAGGAACTGATGGCGCGTATCAAGGCCGTGCTGCGCCGCCGCGCGCCGCAGCTGACCGAGGACGTCGTGTCGATCAACGGGCTGCGCCTCGATCCGGCCACGCATCGGGTCGCCGCGCACGGCGACGGCAGCGAGATCAAGCTCGATCTCGGCCCGACCGAATTCCGCCTGCTGCATTTCTTCATGACGCATCCGGAGCGCGTGCACAGCCGCACGCAACTGCTCGACCAGGTGTGGGGCGATCATGTATTCGTCGAGGAGCGCACCGTCGACGTGCACATCAAACGATTGCGCGCGGCCTTGAAACCGGCCGGCTGCGATGCGATGATCGAGACCGTGCGCGGCAGCGGCTACCGGCTCGCCAAGCACGCGTAACGTATTCGCGCATGCCGTGTGCCACGGCATGCCGTTCATTCTTTCGGGCGCTGAATCATGAACATCATCTGGGCGCGCTTTCTCGTGTCGCTCGTGCTGCTCGTGCTGATCAGCGTATTGGTCGGCGTGTTCGCCGGCCCGACCGCGGCCTGCGGGTTCGCGGCCGTGATGCTGGTCGCGCAGGGCTTCTTCAGCACCTTCCATACGCAACGCCTGTGGCGTCTGCTCGATGCGCCCGTCTACGGCGAGGTGCCGAGCGCACCGGGCATCTGGGGTGAAATCTATTATCGGCTGCACAAGCTCGCGAAGCAGTGGCATGCGCAGGTGCGGCAGGTCGAGCAGCAGCATTCGCGCTTCATCCAGGCGATCCAGGCGTCGCCGAACGGCGTCGCGATGCTCGACGACCATGACCAGATCGAGTGGTGCAACGCGATCGCCGAGGTGCATTTCGGCCTCGATGCGAAACGCGACCTGCGCCAGCACATCACGAACCTGGTGCGTCATCCGGAATTCGTCCGCTACCTGAACGCGCAGCACTACGACGAAACGCTCGTGATGCGCGGGATGGGCGACTCGCGGCAGAACGTGCTGGAGGTGCAGGTGTTTCCGTACGGCGAGAACCGCAAGCTGCTGCTCACACAGGACATCACGGAGCTCGAGCGGACCGACGCGATGCGACGCGACTTCGTCGCGAACGTGTCGCATGAACTGAAGACGCCGCTCACCGTACTGTCGGGTTTTCTCGAGACGATGCGCGAGCTGCCGCTGAACGAGGAAGATCGCGCGCGCTATCTCGAGATGATGGAGCAGCAGGCGTCGCGGATGCGGCACATCGTCACCGACCTGCTGGTGCTCGCGAAGCTCGAGGGCGAAAGCAGGCCGCCGGTGGATCACGCGATCGACATGCGTGCCGTGTTCGACCATCTGAAGGAAGATGCGCAGACGCTGTCGAACGGGCATCACGAGATCACGTTCACGATCGACGAGACGCTCGGCGTCACGGGCGCCCAGACCGAAGTGTTCAGCGCGTTCGCGAATCTCGTCACCAACGCGATCCGCTATACGCCGGACGGCGGCAAGATATTCGTGTCGTGGCGGCGCGAGGGCGCGCAGGGCGTGTTTTCCGTCACCGACAGTGGTTTCGGCATTCCGGCCGCCGACCTGCCGCGGCTGACGGAGCGCTTCTATCGCGTCGACCGCAGCCGCTCGCGCGATACGGGCGGCACGGGGCTCGGCCTCGCGATCGTCAAGCACGTGCTGCAGCGGCACGACTCGCACCTGTACGTGCAGAGCGAGGAAGGGCGCGGCAGCACGTTCACCGCGCGCTTCCCGGCGTCGCGGATCATCGCGATCCGGCCGGCAGCGTTCGAAGCTTGAGCGCGTGATCGTGTGACACGGTTCGTGCGCATCGCATCCGCGCACGACTGAAATGAAAAAGGCACAGCCCGCATGAGCTGTGCCTTTTTTGTTTGCTGCGCGCCGCGCGCCGCCTGCCTACGAACAGAACTTCGCGAGCAGCCCGAGTTGCGCGTTGCGCAGCGTCTTGCCCGCGCGGCGGCGCCGATAGTGGCCGTCGCTTTGCATCAGCCACGCCGACTGGTTGTCGCCGAGGCAGACCGACAGCCCTTCGGCGATCACGCGGCGTTTGAGCTTGCGCTCGCGGATCGGGAATGCGACTTCGACGCGGCGGAACAGGTTGCGGTCCATCCAGTCCGCGCTCGACAGATAGACTTCCTCGGCGCCGTCCGCGTGGAAATAGTAGATGCGGTGGTGTTCGAGGAAGCGTCCGACGATCGAGCGCACCGTGATGTTTTCCGACAGCCCCGGCACGCCCGGCTTCAGCGCGCACACGCCGCGCACGATCAGGTCGACCTTGACGCCGGCCTGCGACGCTTCGTACAGCGCGGCGATCACCGTCGGCTCCAGCAGCGCGTTCATCTTCGCGACCACGCGTGCGCGCTTGCCGGCGCGCGCATTGTCGATCTCCGCGCGGATCGATTCGATGATGCGCGGATGCAGCGTGAACGGCGACTGCCACAGCTCGTGCAGCGTCAGCTCGCCGCCGATCCCGGTCAGTTGCTGGAAGACGTGGTGGACGTCCTCGCAGATCTTCTGGTCGGCCGTCATCAGCCCGAAGTCGGTGTAGAGGCGGGCGGTGCGCGGGTGATAGTTGCCGGTGCCGAGGTGCACGTAGCGGCGCAGCGTCGCCTTGCCGCCCTGCACGACGCGGCGCACGATCAGCATCATCTTCGCGTGGCACTTGTGACCGACCACGCCATACACGACATGCGCGCCGACGGCTTCGAGCTGCGACGCCCAGTTGATGTTGGTTTCCTCGTCGAAGCGTGCGAGCAGCTCGACGACGACGGTCACTTCCTTGCCGTTGCGCGCGGCTGCCATCAGCGCGTCCATCAGCGGCGAATCGGTGCCGGTGCGGTAGATCGTCTGCTTGATCGCGACGACGCTCGGGTCCTTCGCGGCCTGCTGCAGCAGTTCGAGCACCGGCTGGAAACTTTCGTACGGATGGTGCAGCAGGATGTCGCCGTCGTCGATCGCGTCGAACATCGCCGGTGCGTTGGCGATCGCGGGCGGGATCGATGCGGCGAACGGCGCGAACTTCAGGTCGGGGCGATCGACGAGATCGGGGATCTGCATCAGCCGCACGAGGTTCACGGAGCCGGCCACGCGATAGCAGTCCTTCTCGCCGAGCAGGCTTTCCTCGAGCAGGCGGCGCACGATATGCGCCGGCGTGTCGGCCGACACTTCGAGCCGCACAGCGTTGCCCAGGTGGCGTGCGGGCAGTTCGCCCTGCAGCGCGACGCGCAGGTTGGTGATTTCGTCTTCGTCGACGAACAGCTCGCTGTTGCGCGTGATGCGGAACTGGTTGCAGCTCTTCACGACGAGTTGCGGGAACAGTTCGCCGACGAAGCGCTGCATGAACGTGCTGAGCAGCACGAAGCCGTGCTCGAAGCCCGACAGTGCCTGCGGCATGCGTACCACGCGCGGCAGCGCGCGCGGCGCCTGCACGATGCCCATCACCGCCTGGCGGCCGAACGCGTCGCGGCCTTCGAGTTCGACGACGAAGTTCAGGCTCTTGTTCAGCACGCGCGGGAACGGGTGCGCGGGATCGAGGCCGATCGGCGTCAGCACCGGCAGCAGTTCGTCGAGGAAGTAGCGGCGCGCCCATTCGAGCTGCTCGTCGTTCCACGTGTCGCTCGCGTGGAAGTAGATGCCTTCCTGTTCGAGCGCCGGCAGCACGGTTTCGTGCAACATCGTGTACTGGCGGTGCACGAGCCGCTGCGCGCGCTCGACGACGAGGTCGTAAGCGTGCTGTAACGACATGCCGTCGGGCGTCAGGGCGCCGGGGTTGTCGCGGATCTGTTCCTGAAGGCCGGCCATCCGGACTTCGAAGAATTCGTCGAGATTGCTGCTGGTGATGCAGATGAAGCGCAGGCGCTCGAGCAACGGAACTTGCGGGTCGGCAGCTTGGGCCAGCACGCGCTCGTTGAAACCGAGGATGCCGAGTTCACGATTGAGAAGCGGATAACGGACGGACATCGGCAGAGTAGGGGATGATTCGGGCGATGATTCGAAAGGACGCTCGGAAACTCTCACGGTACGATGACGTGCTGATGACGATTGTGTATTTATATCGGGAAATTCTACGCCGGAACCGTTTCGTCTCATAAATGTTTTGGCCATATACAATCTCCCCGTGTACATGCCCGTGAAGCGTGGCAACGGCAAGCGTTCCACGCTTAAAATGTCGCCTTTGATTGATCGTCCAGCGTGGCCGGAGCGGCTGCCGCGGGCGAACGCGCACGGAGCCCCCTTCTGATGGTTACATCCCCCCACTTGCTGGCTGCCGTCGATCTCGGCTCGAACAGCTTTCGGCTGATCGTCGGGCGCGTCGAGGAAACGCCGGCGGGCAGCCAGATCTATCCCGTCGATGCGCTGCGCGAGCCCGTTCGACTGGCCGCGGGCCTGTCGAGCGACAAGATGCTCGATCGCGCGTCGCAGGAGCGTGGCTGGGAGGCGCTCAAGCGGTTCGGCGAGCGCCTGCGCGATTTCCACCCCGATCATGTGCGTGCGGTGGCGACCAACACGCTGCGCGTCGCGAAGAACGCGGGCGAATTCCTCGGCGAGGCCGAAGCGGCGCTCGGTTTTCCGATCGAAGTGATCGCGGGCCGCGAAGAGGCGCGCCTGATCTATGCGGGTGCCGCGCATTCGGTGCCGGCGAGCGCCGGCAAGCGGCTCGTCGTCGACATCGGCGGCGGCTCGACCGAATTCATCATCGGCTCGCACTACACGCCGATCGTGATGGAGAGTCTCTACATCGGCTGCGTGAGCCACAGCCGTGCGTTCTTTCCGGCCGGCAACGTCGACGAATACACGATGCGGCAGGCCGAACTCGCGGCCAAGCGCGAGATCCAGATCATTTCCAGCGAGTACAAGAAGGCCGGATGGGACCAGGCGATCGGCTCGTCGGGCACCGCACGTGCGCTCGCGGAGCTCGTCGAGGCGAACGGCTTCAACGACGCGGGCATTACGCATGGCATTTCGCGCGGCGGGCTCGAACGCCTGAAGCGTGCACTGATCAAGTCCGAGAACGTGAACCGGCTGAAGCTGATCGCGCTGAAGCCCGATCGCGTGCCGGTGCTCGCCGGCGGCCTGGCGATCATGCTCGCGGTATTCGAGGAACTGGGTGTCGACTATGTCGATACCACCGACGGCGCGCTGCGTCTCGGCGTGCTGTATGACCTGCTCGGGCGGACCCAGCACGAGGACATGCGCGCGGTGACCGTCGAGGGCTTCACGCGCCGCTACGGCGTCGATCGCGCGCAGGCCGAACGCATTGGTGCGCTTGCGGTGCGGTTCTACGACGAGCTCGAGGAAGCCGACGACGAAGCGCGCGAGGAAGCCCGGATGTTCCTCAGTTGGGCCGCCGCGTTGCATGAGATCGGGCTGTCGATCTCGCACAGTTCGTATCACAAGCATTCGGCCTATATCGCGAGCAACGCCGACATGCCGGGTTTTTCGCGCACCGACCAGGCGCGCCTTGCCGCGCTCGTGCTCGGGCACGCGGGCAAGCTCGGCAAGCTGTCGCAGGCGCGCGACGTCGAATGGCCGCTGCTGTTCTGCCTGCGGCTCGCGGCGCTGCTGTGCCGGCGCCGGACCGATGCCGGGCTGCCGGACATTTCCGTGTCGCAGATGAAGAAGGGCGGGTATGAAGTGCGCCTGCCGAGCGCGTGGGTCGAGCAGAACCCGCTGACCGACTACAGCCTCAGCCAGGAAGCGGCCGAGTGGGAGAAGGTCGGCATTCCGTATCGCGTGGTTTATACGGGCGCGTAACGAGACGCCCTCCCGGGAACGGCTCCGGCACCGGCGCGGCGCGCTCGCGCCGCTTTTCTTGCGACGCGCTCAGTCCGAGCACACGATCGCGGTCAGGAACGGGAACGCCTGCTTGACGGTCGCGTCGCTGCCGGCCTTGCGGACGGCCTGTTCGACGGCGCTTTTCGTGCCGCGTACCACGACACCATATGCCCAGTCGCCGATCGGTGTGCCGTCGCCCGGCTGGAAGATCGGATCGTTCGCCTGGTAGCCAAGCACGACGTAGACGCCGAAGCCGTAGGCGGTCAGCGGATGGTTCGTGCGGAACGCGTTGACCGAATTCGCTTCGACGTGCATCGGCTCCGACTGGATGTCGCCGGCCGTGAGCAGCGGCGCGACGAACTTGTGGCCGTTCGAATGGCAGTCGAGCGCGTCGTCGAGCGACTTGGCCGACGCGGCGCCGGACGCGCCGAATGCGAGCAGCGCGCCGAACAGGGCGGTCTTGAGAACGTTGTTTTTCATGCTCGGTTGCGGGTTGGTCACGGATATTATCGCGTGTTCTCGCAAGATTCGTGCGCGGGGTGGGGGCGCGGTGGACGATGTGAAAGCGTGGCACGGCGTGCGATCGCCCTTGCGGACGACGCAGCGGCCGTCAAAGCGCATCGCCGGTGACGCCGTAATGACCACCACCGCGGTCGGACTAGATTCACCACCCGTCGAACTCCATTTCAGTTTGGTTTTCAGATATAACCGTGGGCTACCGTCAATGGAGTACAGCGTTCATCGTGCGTGGGCGAAATATTGCCCATGTAGGGCGCAAGGCTCTCGGAAAATCTAGTCATGAACTGAGGAAAACTTCCGATTGAAGAGGCCATGTATGGAATGAGCACATCATCCCTGGATACATTATTTCTTGTTGGTGCGAACCTTACAGTGAGAGTCGGTTATTCCATCTGGATCGTCCCCGCTTAAATACGTCCAAGCTGTCATTTTAGGGTTGAATGCAATTGCAAACTTCCCATCATCGGTCTGATAGAAGTAGCCGCCATCTTTTGCAGGGTGGCGAACGCCTCCAATGGTTATTGAAGCGCCGGGGTCTCGAGTATCGATCGTAACCACCCCGTATTTCCCAAAATCACACATATAAGAGCGACCTAATATTGCTTTCTTTTCATGGGTGGGTTCGGCTGATGCCAGATGCGTCGAAGAGAAAAGCAATAGAGGAAAAAATGATATTAATAATTTTTTCATTGTTTCAGTCTCAATATTTGCAAGATGGAAATGACATGGGCTTGGCTTATTGGGGAAACCATCTACCTTTTTTGCCGCAACCTGCTCCCGCCACTGCAATTTTCCGATCCGCCCACTCTCGGCCTTCGATAACCACAGTAGTTTCTTCATGAGCGGGCAACGCCTCCCATTTAACCAGGCCGCCGCCCCATTCGCTTTCGCAGCCCACTTCTTTTTCGAAGTGACGGAGGGGCGAGCCGGCCTGGACTTGTTCCGTGTCGCTGCAGCGACACCTTTCGATTGCGCCTTTCGCGTAAGGCTGAAGGAAAATTTACGACTGCGGCTGATGGCATGGTCGCGATTCAGAAGGTGCTCGTCCTGCGCGACGAATATTTGCGGAACCTCCTCGCCCATGTCACCTCCGACGCCGAAGGACGGCTCAAGAACTTGTGACAATGATTCGCGTCGCTCGATCGCGCCTGAACGTGAGCCTCCGCTTCGCTAGGCAACCGGGCGTCAATTTCTGTCAGGTCGAACCATATTTGTCAGACTTTAGATTAAAATCGCGCGAGCGACTTGCTGTCGCGATGGCTGACTGTCTTTGTGCGACTGACGGGACGGTCGAACCTGAGAGAGATAACGAAAAATGGAAATCAGACCGTCCGCACTCGGGGACCTGAAGTTTCGCGACTTCTACGAGGCGATCAGTAAGGGTGTTTTGCAGCAGGGGCGGTTGTTGATGCTGAATACGCCGCTCGGCAAGAATGCGCTGGTGCCGTTACGTGCGCGCGGCTCGGCCAGAATCGGGCGTGACTATTCGTACACGATCGACGTTGCGTCGACGCGCGATGATACTGCGCTGCTGTCGCTGATGCATCAGCCTGTCACCCTGCAGATTCAGCAAGTCACGGCTCCCTTTGCGGTTCCCGTCTATCGTCCGGTCCACGGTTTCGTGCATCGGGTCGCCTATTTGGGTGGGAACGGTGGTCTTTCCACATACCAGATCGAGTTTTCATCGGCGCTGACCTTTCTCGAGAAAACCCACAACGAAGAAGGCTGGCTCGAGAAAGACGCCCGCGAGATCATTTCCGACGTGCTTGATCGGTATCCGCAGCTACGCGGACAGTACCGTTTCGCGCTGTCGTCCGATCCTGCCAAGCGTTCGTGGTGCAGGCAAAGTGAATCCGATCTTCACTTCGTGAACCGCTTGGCCGAAGAAGAGGGCTGGTATTGCTACTGGGTTCACGAAAAGGTTAGCGAAGGTGACGCTCCCAAGACGACGCTCATAATCGTAGACCGCGTCTCGACACTTCCCGACGCCAAGTCAGTTGAATTCATTCGGGCGAACGACAGCAACGAATCAGACGGCTTCGCCCATTGGGCCGCGGTGCAGACGATGCAGAGCACGCGCTACATGTCGCGTGCGTTCGATTACAAGCGGCCCGCGTCCAATTTTCAGGTTGAGAGTGGGCTTGGCGCGACGAGCTATGTCACGGAGGAGCACCGCCAGGAAGTTGAGCATAGCGTTCCTGATGCGCCGATGACGGTCTATGAATCGACCGCTTACGGCTACTCCAGTTCGGATAATGGTGAGGTGCGAGCGCAACGGCGAGTGCAGATATGGGATGCACGTGCAAGCCGATATTTCGGCGTAGGTGGTGTGCGGTGGCTCGATGCCGGTTCCCGGTTCGTCTTGAACGGACATCCCCGCCACGACGACGGCGACTCGAAGAAGCGAGAGTTTCTGGTGGTTGAGGCGCGTTGGTTCATCGAGAACAACGTCCCGATCGGCCAGCAGACGGCCGAGTTTCCGCAAAGTCTTCGTGCAACGCTGGCCGAGCAACAGGCGATTCACCGTGAGCGGTTCAAGACGCTTGGACATGAGGCGGATGGTTCGGCCGGATTTTTCGTGCTCGAAGTCGAAGCGCAACCCACGGCTGTTGAATACCGGAATCCGTTGGATCATCCGAAGCCGGTCATGTCGATCGAACACGCGCTTGTCGTGACCCCGGATGGCGCGGAAGCGTGGACGAACGACCGAAACCAGATCAGGGTGCATTTCGCATGGGATCGCAAGAATCCACCGGACGCCTTCAATTCCTCACCGTTGCTGTCGTCGCTTCAATCCGATACCGGGAACGGTTATGGAGCGGTTCACGTTCCGAGGGCGCGGGAATGGGTCATCGTCGGTTACTGGAACGGTGACTGTGACAAGCCATTCGTGTTGGGACGGATCAATGGCGGCACGACACCGTCTCAATGGCATTCGAACGCGTTGCTGTCCGGGTTCAAGTCGGAGGGGTTTGGCAAGACCGGAGCATACAACTCGTTCGTCCATGACGATTCTACGAATCAAGGCGGCACGCGGCTGGTCAGCTATACCGGCAAGAGCTATGCGGCGCTGACGCAGGGCTACCTGATCAAGCATGAAGGCAACACGCGCGGACAGTATTTGGGCGCTGGTTTCATCCTGCACGCAGACGAGTTCGGTGCAGTTCGTGCCAGCAAGGGGTTGTCCATCAGTGCGCACTCGAAATCCTACGACGATGAGCAGATGGGCGTGGACGAGGCGCGCTCGCAGTTGCAGCAGGCGGGAATGTTGGTCGAATCGCTGTCTAGCGCCAGCACAACCGCTCAGGCTGAATCGCTGCAAACCGGCCAAGATGCGCTAAAGGCGCTGTCGAAGGACATCCAGCATCCGGTGTCGGGCGATACGTCGGGCGGGGTGACGGCGGGTGGCGGTACTGGCAGCGCCAACGGATTCTCGCAGCCGAACATATTGGTATCGACGCCGAAGGACATTGCACTGGTCGCAGACAACTCGACGCATATCGTGGCCGAAAAAGAGGTCAACGTCGTCAGTAACGAGAATACGTACGTTGCAACGGGCAGGTCGTTCGTCGTGGCGGCCGCGGAAAAGGTGAGCTTCTTCGCGCAGAAACTCGGTGCGTTCTTTGTGACGGCGAAAGGCCCGATCAAACTGTCGGCCAACACGGATGACGTGAACATCAATGCGGGTAAAGACGTGACTGTGAAGGCCAAGCGCATTGTGCTCGACGCCGATGAAATCCTCATCAAGGCGGGCGGCTCGTACACCAAGTGGGTGGCGGCTGGCATCGAAGACGGCACGCAAGGCCCGCGCACGATCAAATCGGCATCGCTCAGCCGTCAAGGGCCGAGTTCGATTGCACAGCACATGAACAGCCTGCCGCAGGCCAAATTCAACGATCCCTATGTGCTGCGAGATCGCATCTCTGGCGAGGTGCTGAAGAATCACCCCTATGAACTGGTGCGAGGCGACGGCACTCGCATCAAGGGAATGACGAATGAGTTGGGCCACGTTGCTGAGCAGAAGAATGAGGACATCGAGACGCTGAAATTGCATGCGCTTCGTCCGGAGCTACCCGCGAGTTCGGGCAACGGCTCGGAATGATCTCTTCGTGACCGATTGAAACTGATCCAGAAAATCCTATGAGCGACAATCAGGCAGGTAATCAAGGGGGCGACTCGCCATTCAGCGACGATGCCGAACACGAGGTTGTGCGCCAGATGGGGCGGACCGCACCGGACGGCTCGTCTTATGGAACATTCACGCTCACTCCAGCGAGTGATACACGGCAGAAGGAACTGCTCTGTGATGTACGACCTATTATCCCGGTGATCTTTCTGCCGGGCGTGATGGGATCATTGCTGACGGATAACGTAAATGGCGACGAACTTTTCTTTGCGCCGAACACGGATGGCATGTTCGGAAAACTAGGCGCCCTCCCGGCGCTTATTGGCTTGTGGTTCACGAGCGCGTCGTCACGGGAAAAACAATTCGATCCATCCAAGGCTGCGGTGACACCACTCGGACCGATCAATGTCGGCAAACACGGCAAGAACGATACCCCTGAGCAGTTCGTTGACGAAAAAGAAGCGAGGCGGCGCGGGTGGGGTTCGATTCACCGCACGAGCTACCATCCGGTGTTGGCATGGCTCGAAGAGACCCTGAACCAGCCGAAACTTCTGGGGGACCCGCATGGGCCGTGGGTTACGCCTGATGTCACCGGCGATAAATGGACGCTCAAGCCGGTGATTGACACCGATCCAGCCGACTACGGTGCGGTTGGTAAGGGCGAAAAGATTACCTTGGACTCTTCGGAATTTGAGCATTTCTCGAAGTTTCGGTATCGCGTGTACGCCATCGGTTATAACTGGTTGCAGTCGAACGCCGACTCGGCAAGGCAGGTGATCGATGGTTCCAATTACCTTGATCCGAAGACGCAGAAAACGACGCGGTTAATGGGAATCAAGGAAATCGTTGCTGAGAACAATAGCGGTAAGGCAATCATCCTCACTCATTCCATGGGGGGCTTGGTGGCCCGGATGGCGATTGCAATGCATGGTGCGGCAGATTTGATGCACGGGGTGTTTCATAACGTGCAGCCGGCGACCGGGGCGCCGGTTGCCGTGAAGCGGTTCAGGACCGGTGGCGGTAATGAAGGCGGAATGAACAGCTTCATTAACGGTAGTTTGGTCGGTCGTGACGCCAACGAATTCGTGGCGGTGATGGCAAATGCGCCAGGGCCTTTGGAACTGATACCAATGCCCGACTACATCAACGGTGAACCGTGGTGGGTATTCGCCCGGCTCAATGGCGAACCGGTAATGCAGTTGCCAAAGGGTGGCGATGCTTACAACGAAATCTATCTCAATTCGAATTGGTACGGATTGGTTCCAGACGAGTCTTTACTAGACCCGGCTGGAACGGTGGCAAAGAAGTTGAAGGCCGACAATCAGGATTTAACCGTTGCTCAGAAATTCAAGTATCTCCTGAAGGACGTTGTTACAAAACAGAGTCAAATTACAGGCGTTTATCATGGAAAGACGTACGCGGCATACAACGACATCGGGGCGTTGAATCAAAAATCATACGCCGATGCCAAGGTGGAGAGCGCGAGTAAGGGCAAACCGAGCGTGGAAAAAGGGAAGTCGCTCGACGAGGTGCTAACTTTTGGCAAAGTGATTTGGAAGGGGAATATCCCTCCGGGCGTAACGGAAGAAGAGCTGCGGGCTGCAAGATTCATGCGCGCCGATGATTCGCATACAGGTAATGTACGGGTATATTTGGATTCGCGAAAGCTGTCCATCGATTTTGAGGTTCAAAAGGTCGCGAACCTTCCCGCCGGGGCAACGGCGCCCGATCCAGATAAGAACGGAATTATTCCGGGGGATGGTACGGTACCCACATGGTCAGCCGAAGCGCAGGCGCGCGGCCTGAAGCCAGGGGTAAAAGGCGATCCGGCTCAAGGCGTGCAATTGGCTTTTTTGCAGGGGGGCTATGATCACCAAGGTAGCTATGACCATTCATGGACGCGATGGGCATTACTCTACAGCATTGTACATATTGCGCAGGATGCGCCGGAGCCGTCATGTTGAGAGGTTTGCAGAAGTTTCTATTGCTTGTGGTGGGCGTGTGCGCCTGTACGACTGTGTTTTCGGGGGAACCAACAATGACTAACTCCTTGCTGTCCAAGCCGCGCCCGTGGTGCATTGGCCGTTTCGTATTCGATCGACCGGCAGCGAGCAAGATTTCGAATCAGCGATATGATTTTCGGGGGGAGAAGCTGACAACCCAGTATAACGTCTCGTCGGCGACATACCAAGCTGAAATTGCTGCGCGGGAAAAAGACCTGCGAACTAAGCAGCGCGTTAATCCAGTAAATTTGAAAGAAAAAACCGGTCGCGCATGGTTGGAGAAGGTCTTTTCGCCGACGCCCAATTCCCGGGTTTTTGTATTTGAAGATGCCGTGGCAAAGGTTGAAAAACTTCCTTTTGAAACTGAGGGTTACATTTTCCTTGATGAAAAATTGATTCGAACGAAAGGAATGATTGGCGCAACTGCTATCGATCGTGCGGAGGAAATATATAACGACACGATTCGTCGCATTAAAGCGCGAGACAACTGGACTATTCCGGCTGAGTCGGGATTTTGCTTCGACGGCGGGATTGTCACGGGCTCATCGAACTATACCGAGGAAGTTAGCCAGTCGTTCGCGTTGATGCCGGGCCGACCGGCGTTACTGGTTATTCAGATGCGTGATGCGGTGGGCTCGAATCAAAACGAGTCACTGACTAGGACGTTGCCGCAGTTACGCGCGCAGATGGACCGGATGTCCGGACATTATCGAATCCTGCGACAGGGCAAGCGAACGGTGGCAGGGATGGAAGCCGAGGAAGTGTTGTTCGAACTCAAGGAAGGCGACATCACGTCGTACCGCTTCTATCTGCTCGCGCCAGGCGATCCGAGCACGTTGGCGAAACCGCATACCGCTATTCAGCTGCTGCTCGGCGCGAGCAGCCCCGATTTGAAACCTGACGAGGCGACGTCACCGGTCGATGAGGCCGGCGCACTGCAAACGTGGGACACGCTGTTGAACAGCCTGCGATTGCGGCCAGGCGCCGTCTGAGCGGAGGCGACATGCGACGCTACGACATCGTGAAAGGCGACACGACGACCGTCGGAGGCATCGTGCAGGACGGTGACGGACTGGACATGCTGCACGACCGCGAACAAGCGTATGAACACGATCCGGTATGGTGCCCGGTGTGCAAGACACTCGGCGTGATTGAGTGCGACGGCCCACGTCATTCAAGCACCGGGCCGGATGGTCGACAGTCGGCGTTGAGTGACGACCTCTGTCGCTGCGCATGTCCGACGCCGCCGAAGCTGGTGGCGTCGCAGTCGGTATCGTATACCGAGGTCTGAGCGACGTGAGGAATGTGAAACGAGACGCTCCGAAACATGGTGAGTTGGCGTGTATGCCGAGCGCATTGGATCGAGGTCGTGATTATGAGCGGTGATGCGATCGTCTGTTTTCTCATCATGCGCGTCCGCACGACCATCATGCCCGGTTGGTCATTGGCGTGCAAAGTGCTCAGCGGAACGCCGAGCTGAGTGCCGTTGATATCAAGACGGGCTGAAGCCGATACAGGATCTTTACGGGCGATGAAAAGGCGGTGCTGAACAGAGACGGGATCGGCTGCCATCGGGCGCAGTTCCTTATGGGAGTCGATCCAGCCGATTGCAAACGAGTAGCAATGCGGCCGATTGCCCCAAAGAAAAAGGGGTTAGCTTACGCTAACCCCTTGATTCCTTTGGTCGGAGCGATAGGATTCGAACCTACGACCCTCTGATCCCAAATCAGATGCGCTACCAGGCTGCGCTACGCTCCGACGAGCCAAAGATTCTATCGTCTAATGGGTGACCGGGTCAATCACGTTATGCATATGGCGCACATCATCACGAATCGCTCACGATTGGCGACAATTCAGAGTGTGATCGTCCGGCACGCACGTGCGCGACCGGATCGTTCGCCGATGCATGGAGAGACATCATGATGAACCTGATCCTGTGGCGCCACGCCGAAGCCGAAGACTACGCGGCAAACGACCTCGCACGCCAGTTGACGGCCCGCGGGCGCAAGGAAGCGCAGGCAATGGCCAAATGGCTGCGCGGCCGGCTCGAGTCGAGCAGCGTGATCCTCGCGAGCCCGGCGGCACGCACCGTGCAGACCGTCGAGGCGCTGACCGACCAGTACCGGACTGTCGATGCGCTCGCGCCGGGCGGCAGCGTCGACGACGTGCTGGCGGCCGCCGGCTGGCCGGACGGCATCGCGCCGACGGTCGTGATCGTCGGGCACCAGCCGACGCTCGGCAGCGTCGCCGCGCAGTTGATCGCCGGCAACGGTGACAGCTGGAGCATCAAGAAGGGCGGCATCGTGTGGGTCGCAAGTCGAACGCGCGACGGCAGCCGTCAGGCTGTGCTGCGTGCGTTGTTGACGCCGGACCTTGTGTGAAGAGGTTTGAAGGGATTGATCATACGGTTTCGCAAGCTTTCTGCTAAAGTCAATTCGGCGACACGTCATTGAAAGGACACGGTCGTGCCACAGAATGGTAACGGCCGGTTACTACATTGGCTGGCATGTCGTCCTATTCCTTACGATCAGGAAAGCCTAATGCGAGAACTGCCGACGCCTACGCTCCCTTTTGCCTCGCTTCCCCTCGACACGACGCGGCGTCACCTGCCGCGCGCTGCTGAAACCGTCACATCCGAGTACCGTCTGCGTGCCGCTTGGGCGCGCACGGAAGACGAACTGCGCGAGGCGCAGCGCCTGCGTTACACCGTCTTCGCCGAAGAGATGGGCGCGCAGCTCAGCGGACCGTCCGGTCTCGACGTCGATCCGTTCGATGCCTATTGCGACCACCTGCTGGTGCGCGATCTCGACACGCTGAAAGTGGTCGGCACGTACCGCGTGCTGCCGCCGCACCAGGCCGCGCGTGTCGGCCGTCTGTACGCGGAAGGCGAATTCGACCTGTCGCGCCTGACGCACCTGCGCGGCAAGATGGTCGAGGTCGGCCGCTCGTGCGTGCACAGCGACTACCGCAGCGGCGCCGTGATCATGGCGCTGTGGGGCGGCCTCGGCGCCTACATGATGCAGAACGGCTACGAGACGATGCTCGGCTGCGCGAGCGTGTCGATGGCCGATGGCGGCCACTATGCGGCGAACCTGTATCAGTCGCTGTCGGCCAACTCGCTGACGGCGCCCGAATACCGCGCATTCCCGCATACGGCGCTGCCGGTCGACGAACTGCAGACGGGCACCGTCGTCGCGCCGCCGCCGCTGATCAAGGGCTATCTGCGCCTCGGCGCGAAGATTTGCGGCGCGCCCGCCTGGGATCCCGACTTCAACTGCGCGGATTTCCTGACCCTGTTCCGGTTGTCGGACATCAACGCCCGCTACGCCCGGCACTTCCTGGGCTGACCAAACCGAATCGCGCGGCGCGCCGGTTTGCGGCGCGCACGCGTGCGAACGCCGTCACGTGGCAGCCACGTGACGGCGTTCGGCTATTCGAACGATGCTGGCCTATCCGGCCCTGTTAATTTGAACAATACGCAGTAGCCACCATGCGGGGCGCGCACGTTCTGGGCGGGTCGCGCAGGCGGCGGCCCGGACGACAGGGCGGCTTGCCTAGTGCTTGCGCCGCCAGTCGAGCAGGTGGTGTTCGGCCATCCAGTGATGGATCATGCCCTCGCCGCCGTGGCTGCGCTTGTATTCGCGCGATTCGAAGTAGGACAGGGCGACGAGCACCATCAGGCCGACGAACAGGCCGATCAGGCCAGCGATTTCTTCAGACGACATGGCAGCCTCCTTTCAACGGGCACAGCGCCATGCCTTCATACTAGAACATCCGCGGGACGACCCCTAACCCGGAATTCCGCTAGACTCGGCGCGGTCCTGGCGCGCGATGGGCGCGCCGTTTTCCGGAGCCTTCCCGATGACCCGTTTCATGCTGGCCGTGCTGGCCGCGTCCATTCTTGCCGGCTGTTCCAGCGATCCCCGCCAGGCCCGTCGCGGCCACCCGCCGCAAGATCCCGCCGATTACCAGGGCGTGCCGACCGACATGACGCCGCCGTCGATGCTCGGCGCGCCGGCGCCGTCGACGCCCGCACCCGCGCAATAACGTCCGGCCCGCGCGGCCGTCAGGCACCGGCCGCGGGAGCGTCGGCGCCGATCCGCCGCACGAGCGCTGGCAGGTAGCGGGCGAGCGTCGCGCCGCGCGCGACCATGAACAACAGCAGCGCGAACCACAGCCCATGATTGCCGAACGGGCCGACGACGGTCAGCGTCGCGGCAATGAAGATCGCGAACGACGCGACCATCGCGCGCATCAGCGATTGCGTCTGCGTCGCGCCGATGAACACACCGTCGAGCAGGAATCCCCACACGGACACGATCGGCGAGATTGCCGCCCACGGCAGGTATTGCAGCGCGACCGCGCGGATCTCGGCCTGATCGGTCAGCCGCGCGACGATCCAGCCGCCGGCCGCCCAGTAGACGAGCGTGAACAGCAGCGCACCGAGCCCGGACCAGAGCAACGTGACGCGCACGGTCTGCCGGAACGCGGTGCGGTCGCGCGCACCGGCCGCGGCGCCGACGAGCGCCTCGGCCGCATGCGCGAAACCGTCCAGCCCGTACGCCATGAAGGTCTGAAAATTCAGCAGCAATGCGTTGGCCGCGAGCGTCGCGTCGCCCTGTTTGGCGCCGAGATGCGCGAACCAGCCGAACGCGCCGAGCAGGCACAGCGTGCGCAGGAAGATGTCGCGATTGAGCGCGATCAGCCGCTTGAGCGCCGCACGGTCCGCCAGCGCACGCGCGGCGATGGGCGCGAGGCCGCGCGGCCGCAACTGCCACAGCATCCAGGCACCGAGTGCGAAGCCGCATGCGTCGGCGGTCGCGGTCGCCGCGCCGATCCCGGCAATGCCCCAGCCGAAGCCGTACACGTACAACAGCACGGCACCGATGTTTACCGCATTGATGAAGACTTGCGCGACGAGCGCGAGCCGCACGCGCTGCACGCCGAGCAGGTAGCCGAGCACGACGTAGTTCGCGAGCGCGAATGGCGCGCTCCAGATCCGCGCGTGGCCATAGGCCAGCGCGGTTGCGCGGACCGCCTCGCTGCCGCCCAGCGCGGACAGCGCGAACGACAGCAGCGGCACTTGCAGCGCGAGCACCGCGGCGCCGAGCGCGAACGCGACGATCAGCGCGCGCAGCACGTTCAGGCGGATGCCGGCGGCGTCGCCGGCGCCGTGCGCCTGCGCGACGAGGCCGGTCGTGCCCATGCGCAGGAAGCCGAAGCCCCAGAACACGAAATTGAAGAACAGTCCGCCGAGCGCGACGCCGCCGAGATACTGCGCGCCGTCGAGGTGGCCGGCGACGGCCGTGTCCACCGCGCCGAGGATCGGCTGGGTCAGGTTCGCCAGGACGATCGGGAACGCGAGCGCGAGGACGCGCCGGTGCGAGACGGCGGCCGACCCGGTGCCGGCCGCGTGCGGTAATGCGGATTCGGACATGGGACGCGTCAGGCGCGTTCCTGCACGCAGACCCACGGCGAGACGACGACCGCCCACAGCTCCGGATTGCGCGCCGCGAAGTCGGCGGCCGTTTCCGCCGGCATGCGCGCGACGAGGCCGGACGACAGCCAGCGCGTGACCTGTTGCGCATCGTCGCCGGCAATCGCTTCCGCGACGCTGACGAGATCGAGATCGCGTGCGACCGACAGCAGCTTGCCCTGCGCGAAGAAGCGTTCGAGATCGCACCAGTCGATCTTGGCGGTTTCGCCGAGGAGTTTGGCGTAGAGCGGGCTGTGCGACGCGCCCGCGGCGGATTCGTGTTGGTGGGAGGACATCGTTGTGCGTTGGAAAGACTGCGTGGCGCCACTATAAACCATCCGGGCGACCGGCCGGCCGCCCGGCGCGGCCCACCCGGTTCACGCGTCGCGCAGCGCGCGGCGCACGATCTTGCCGGTCGCCGTCATCGGCAGGCTGTCGACGAACGCGATCGCGCGCGGGTACTCGTGCGCGGCCAGGCGCGTGCGCACGTGCGCCTGCAGCGCCTGGACGAGCGCGTCGTCGCCGACATGGCCGGGGTTCAGCACGACGAACGCCTTGACGATCTCGGTGCGGGTCGGGTCGGGCACGCCGACGACGGCCGCCATCCGCACCGCCGGATGCGTGAGCAGGCAGTCTTCGATCGGCCCCGGGCCGATTCGGTAGCCGGCGCTCGTGATCACGTCGTCATCGCGGCCGACGAAGCGCACGAACCCGTCGGCGTCGATCGTGCCGGTGTCGCCGGTGAGCAGGTAGTCGCCCGCGAACTTGTCGCGCGTCGCGGCGGGATTGCGCCAGTATTCGATGAACATCACCGGGTCGGGGCGGCGCACCGCGATGCGCCCCTCGATGCCGGGCGGCAGCGGCGTGCCGTGCTCGTCGACGATCGCGACCGTATGGCCGGGCACGGCCTTGCCGATCGCACCGGGCTGCGCGTCGAACAGCGCGGCGCACGACGACAGCACCATGTTGCATTCAGTCTGTCCGTAGAACTCGTTGATCGTCACGCCGAGCGCGTCGCGTCCCCAGGCTGTCAGCTCGGTGCCGAGCGACTCTCCACCGCTCGCGACCGATTTCAGCGCCAGCGTGTGGCGCTCGCGCGGAGCCGGCACCGTGCGCATCAGCTTCAACGCGGTGGGCGGCAGGAACGCGTGGGTCACGCCGTGCCGGGCCATCAGCGCGAACGCGGCCTCGCCGTCGAACTTCTCGAAGCGGCGCGCGAGCACCGGCACGCCGTGATGCCATGACGGCAGCAGCACGTCGAGCAGGCCGCCGATCCAGGCCCAGTCGGCGGGCGTCCAGAACAGGCGCGCGTCACGCGGAAAGCATTGCTGCGACATCTCGACGCCCGGCAGGTGGCCCAGCAGCACGCGATGGGCGTGCAGCGCGCCTTTCGGCTTGCCGGTCGTGCCGGACGTATAGATGATCACCGCCGGATCGTCGGCGGCGGTGTCAGCCGGCACGAAGTCCGGCGATTCAGCCGCGAGGGCGTCGTCGTAGCGCAGCACGCCCGGCGCGTCGGGCACGTCGGCGCCGATGCAGTAGCACGTGCGCAGCGTCGGCAGTTGCGCGCGCAGCGGCGCGATCTTCGCATAGCCGGCCGTGTCGGTGACGAGCGCGGCGGCTTCGCTGTTCGCGAGCCGGTATTCGAGCGCGTCGGTGCCGAACAGCGTGAACAGCGGCACTGCGATCGCGCCGAGCTTGTACGCGGCGAGATGGGCAATCGCGGTTTCGGGGCCCTGCGCGAGGAAGATGGCGATCCGGTCGCCGCGTTGCAGGCCCGCACGCGCAAAGCTGTTCGCGAGCCGGTTAGAAGCATTCCTCAGGTCGTCGAATGTGATGCGCGACACGTCGCCTTGCGACGTTTCGTGGATCAGCGCGAGCCGCCCGCGGCCGTCGGCCCACTTGTCGCAGACGTCCACCGCGATGTTGTAGCGGGCCGGAACCTCCCACTGGAAGCGGGAGAGCAGGTCGTCGTAGCGTTCGGCGGCGGGCAGCATCGCGGGTCTCCTTGATGTCGATCGACGGATCCGGTCGATGGTTTACATCAACATTTCACGCGACCGAAACCACAATGGCGTGTGAGAGATAGGGAATGTTCGGACTCGTGCAACGGGTGCGACTCAGTGCACGATTCCGCAATGACGCATAAGATCACGACAAAACAGTGATGTGACCATGGATTTGCTTTTGATAGCTGCGGGGTTCAGCCTGTTCGGAATCGGGGCGCTGGTGGTGTTTGCCAGCCGCGTCGATCCGTTGTCCGGCCGTTTCACCGGCCGTCTGCGCAAGCGCTGACACAACCTTCCCGATTTCCCTCGCGACGACATGCGATGCATGCCGGCATCGCGTGTCGCCTTGTCGATGCCGGGCGCGTTCAGCGCGCCGGCAGGTAGCGTGCCGGATCGATCGAGCGGCCGCCGTAACGCAGTTCGAAATGCAGCGCGACGCGATCGGTGTCGCTATTGCCCATCTCCGCGATCGTCTGCCCCTGCGTGACCGACTGACCTTCCTTCACGAGCAGCGCACGGTTGTGTGCGTACGCCGTCAGGTAATCGGCGTTGTGCTTGAGGATGATCAGGTTGCCGTAGCCGCGCAATCCGTTACCCGCATAGACGACCGTGCCCGGCGCGGCGGCCAGCACCGGTGAGCCTGCGGCGTTCGCGATATCGATGCCCTTGGATTTCGAACCGTCGAACGTGCGCACCACGTTGCCGGCGGCCGGCCAGATCAGCGCGATGCTGGTGGCCGGCTTGACGGCCGATTCGACCGGCGCGGAAGGCGCGGGGCGACTGCGGCCCGCGCTGCCGGTGCCGGTCGTCGACGCGGTCGTGGTGCCGGGCGGCGGCGCGACGCGCAACACCTGGCCGACCTCGATCGCATCGGGGTTCGTGATCTGGTTCCAGCGCACGACGTTCGCCATCGACGTGCGATTCTCGCGCGCGATCTTGTAGAGCGTGTCGCCGCGCTCGACGCGGTAGTAACCCGGGCCGACGGGCGCGGAGCCGCACGCGACGAGCAGTGCGGCGCAGGCGGCCGCGAAGAGTCGCTTCGTTGTTGTTCCGAACATTGAACCTCGCAAAACCCTGCCGCGCGACGCGGCAGGCAATACAAAACGTCAGATTTTAACGGGTTCGACCCGAGCGCCGCAGTTTCGCGCCCACCGCGCGCCTTTCGGCGTGCGATGGCATCAGCCTGCGAGCGGCAGCACGCGGATGCGCAGCGTGGCCGTTTCGGTCGAGCCCGGCGCGAGCATGCGCAGCCCGAGACCGTTGTGGATCGCGTCCGGCAGGCCGAGCCACGGCTCGACGCAGTAGAAGTCCGATTCCGGCTTTTCGGTCCAGGTCGTGACCGCGTACCACGGGATCGAGCCCAGTACGTCGAGCGCGATCTCGATCGTGCGGTGGCGGCCCGGCATCACGATGCGCACCGGCGTGGACGGCGCGCCGTCCAGGCAGTGGAAGCGGTCGAGGATGTCTGGATCGTCGAGCGTGTAATGCGCGTCGCCGCGTTCGGGCGCGCTGATGGAGCCGTCGGCGTTCTGCGCGCAGCGGTGCGTGGGCGGTAGCTCGAGCGTGGTTTGCGCGCGTTCGCCGTGCGGCAGCGCGAAATAGAAATGGTGGCCCGCGTAGTAGGGCAGCGGCGTGTCGCCGCGGTTGGTCGTGGTGAGCGCGACCTCGAGCGTGTGTGCGTCGGCGAGCCGATAGGTCGTATCGAAGCGGAAATCGAACGGGTAGCTCGCGTGCAGCGCTTCGTCGCTTTCCAGCGTCATCGTGAGTGCGGCGCCATCGGCCGACGGTTGTGCCGCGAACGGCAGGTCGCGTGCGAAACCGTGCATCGGCAGGTCGCGGACCACGCCGGCGGCATCGCGCCAGCGGCCGAGTTCGCCGTCGACGCGGTGGCGGCCGAGGAACGGGAACAGCAGCGGATTGCCGCCGCGCACTCGCGCGAGGTTGCTCCAGTCGGCCGTTTCCGGCCAGAAGATGATCGGCTCGCCGTCGACGTGCCACGACAGCAGACGGCCGCCGAATTGCGGGGCGACCCGAACGAGCGACGGGCCGGCGTGGAGTTCGTGAATGTCGTGCTGCTGGAAGATCGGCATGGCGAATCGGTATGAACGGTGTGGGCGGGGTGCGCGATGGCGCGCTCCATTATCGGGCCGCGAGGCGGTCGGGGAAAACCCTTCTCGGGGAAATCGCGAGTTTTCAGATTGTCAGGCGTCGGGATAATGCCTCTAAACCGGTGAGGTTGCCGGGTCATGACACTTCGAGGAGCGGCCATGGATCTGGCAATGGCAATGGGAATCGCACTGTTCGGCATGTTCACCGGCAGCACGGTATTGTTTTTCTACCAGCTCGGCCGCTGACGGCAATTTCTGCCGGAATCGAAAGGCCCGCCATGCAAATGGCGGGCTTTTTGCTTTCCGAACGCTTACAAATTGCAAGCGTTTGTGTGCATTGCCGCAATAACCTGCCAAATGCCTTGGCGCGGTAATCCTGGCTGGGCATAATCGGGGCGCGTTTTTCGGACGCGCGCTGCGTCGTCCGCTTTTTCACCCGATTGCTCATCACTAAAAGGACCGACGCGTGAGTCTCTGGTTTCTGGTATTCCTGAGCGTCCTGCAGGGCGTTACCGAACTCTTCCCCGTCAGCAGTCTCGGCCACACGCTGCTCGTGCCGGCGTTGTTCGGCATGCACATCGACAAGCATGCGCCGCAGTTGCTGCCATTCCTCGTCGCGCTGCACCTCGGCACCGCGCTCGCGCTGCTGTGGTATTTCCGTGCGCGCTGGATCGCGCTGATCAGCGGCTTCTTCGCGCAGCTCGGCGGCCGCAAGAACGACGACGGGCACCTGATGTGGGCGCTGATCATCGGCACGATCCCGACCGGGATCGTCGGCCTGCTGCTCGAGAAGCGCCTCGAGCGCGTGTTCCATGATCTGCGCATCGTCGCGGTCGCGCTGATCATCAACGGCGTGCTGCTGTGGGTCGGCGATCGCATCCAGCGCAGCCGCGCGCACCAGGCGCCGGAGAAGATGACGTTCAAGCAGGCGTTCTTCGTCGGCCTCGCGCAGATCGGTGCGCTGATTCCGGGTTTTTCGCGCAGCGGGCTGACGATGATCGCCGGCAATGTAGCGGGGCTGACGGCGGAGAAGGCGGCGGAGTTCTCGTTCCTGCTCGGCACACCGATCATCTTCGCCGCGGGCGTGCTCGAATTGCCGAAGCTTTTTCATGCGCGCGACCAGCTCATGGATGCGCTGCTCGGCGGCGTGCTGACGGCGATTGCCGCTTATCTGAGCGTGCGGTTTCTGATGCGCTATTTCGAAGGGCGCGGTCGGCTGGCTTCGTTCGGCGTGTATTGCGTGATCGCCGGCGTGTTCTTCCTCGGCTGGTTCATGATGCATCCGCAGCCGGTTTGACGGTTGCGGCGCCGGTGTCGCGTGATATGGCGCGATGATCGGGTATAATTTCGGGCTCGGCTTCATGCCGGGCCCGTTTCGTTTCGGGGCTTTGAGTTCGTGGTTGTTGTGGCTGGGCTCGAAGCTTCGTGCGTCATATGCGGCCCGGGTTTTTGTGGCCGTGTCTTGTTCCCTCGACCGCCCTTAGCTCAGTTGGATAGAGCAACGGCCTTCTAAGCCGTAGGTCACACGTTCGAATCGTGTAGGGCGGGCCAGTGAAATCAAATAGTTACGACATTTTCTTCCGTCGATTTTTTAAGTCGCTTTGTCATTTAGGCGCGGTATAGGCAATTTCTATCAACGCGGGTTAGACATCGGTTTAATGAACGATGAACGCCCCGTAGGGGTCTTCAACGGTTGCCACGGTAGCGTGTTGATAACTTGCCGAGTGCGCGAACTCAGACCAAACGGATCGATCAGACAAATCGCTTGTGAGCGTGCGTCACTCAGCGCGCATAGCGCCGGATGACTCATGCGTTCGTGGTCCAGCGTTTCGCGCAATCGCGCCTCGATCGTGAGCGTTCCTAGTGCCCGAAAATCGGACGCCGTCAACAGGCGCAAGCTCACAACGAGCGGCGCGACCTGCGTTCATTCCGCAGTGGCGCGAGACGATATGCCGTACGGTGGCGCTAGGCCCAATTGATCGGCCGGAGTGCCTTTCAGGCGGTCTGCGCCCAGGGTTCCGGCCCGTGCCTAAGTAATTCTTTTTCCCCTGAAGCCCCCTCCGAGTGGGGGAGATGGTTATCGCGGCGGGGAGGTCGTCCATGGAAGCCCCTATATAATTTGACACCATGGGTATAGTTGCAATTGTTATTATGATCTTGAGCCGCATGTAGCTACCGTACCTACGGAATAGACGGAAATTTTTGCCTCGGGGGCCCAGTCTATGACCCAGAACTATTCTGCCCAGACGGAACGCGCTCGCCTGCGAGCGGCGCGAGAGTATGAGCGCGAGGTAGCGCGAATAGCTAAAGAGACCAAGCAAGAACTCATCGAATATAAGACGCAGCAGGTAGCGTCGCGCAATGCCGAGTTAGATCGACGAGTATCAGAGCTTGAAAGCATTTTAGCGACCAGAGTCAAACAGCCGATGAAGGTCGATTTCGATAAGATGCTGACCGAGAGGGAGTATCCGCAGTTGTCACTAGGATCGCTCGATATCCCGCTCACCAAGCCCGAGATGATCTATCCCGAGCGGCCAAGCGCACTTATCGGTTGGCTGCCATGGATTGCAGCGGGATATAGCAAGCGGGTTGATGCAGCTCGCGACAGATATCAGCAGCGGTATATAGTAGAGTACACGCAAAAAGAGGAAGCGCGTCTTGCTGAGGTGGCGAAAAAGCGTGACGAGCATGAGCGCATGATAGCCGAATTGAAAGCTGTCGAGGCGGAAAGGCTTTTAAATGTAAAGAAGTGGATTGCAGGTCTTGAGAAAGATGCCCCCAGCGCGATTCAAGACTTGTTCGAGCGCGTTCAAAGGGAGTCGTTCCAACATCTGCCTGCGGGATTTAACGGCGATGGCAAACTTGCGTATGTTTCCGAGTCGAAGCAACTAATCGTTGAATTCAACCTTCCAGAATTCGATGGAATCATTCCCGACGTCAAGGCCTACAAATACATAAAGGCAACAGATTCGATCAGTGAAACACCGCGCCCCGAAGTTCAGCGGAGAGCTCTTTACACCTCCGTGGTAGCGCAAATGGCGATCCGAGTTTTATGTGAGATGTTTTCCGTCGACTGCTACGGCCACCTCGAATCAATTGTAGTCAATGGATTTGTCAATACGATCGACCGTGGGTCGGGCCGTAGTATTCGCCCGTGCATTATCACCGTTCGCACAACGCGCGAAACTTTTGAAGGCCTGGATCTGACTCGCGTCGATCCGATTGCATGTCTTAAAACACTTAATGCATCACTATCGAAGAGTCCCGCTGAACTGGCGCCGGTTAGCCCCATTCTTGAGTTCAATATGGTTGATCCCAGGTTTGTCGAAGAACGGGATGTCATTTCGACACTTGACCAACGCGCAAATCTCATGGATTTGACGCCTGGCGACTTCGAAGCGTTAATCACAAATCTTTTTGAGAAGATGGGGCTCGAAACAAAGCTTACTCAATCTTCGCGAGATGGTGGCGTGGATTGCGTTGCCTATGATCCTCGACCAATTTTCGGCGGAAAGATTGTCATACAGGCAAAGCGCTACAAGAATACGGTTGGTGTTAGTGCAGTCCGCGATCTGTTCGGAACGATGCAAAATGAAGGGGCATCAAAAGGCATTCTTGTCACAACAAGCGGATATGGTAAGGCAGCCTTCGACTTTGCCAACAACAAACCAATCGAACTGTTGAGTGGCAGCAATCTGCTGTTTCTCCTAGAGGAGCATGCAGATGTTAAGGCAAAAATTGTTATGCCTGACAACTGGAAAGATCAGGCGCCAGAATATTAGGTGTGCATCGATTTTTCACTTCTTATTTAGTAGGCGTATTGTTCGGGTCATTGAGGGCATGTCAAACAAATCAACGGGTTGCCTATGTTCGTACCGCAATCCTGTCATTTCTATGCAAATTCTAGTAATCGCGAATCAAAATTGGTCCTGCTCGGAAGTGGAGATTTTCGGTTTAGTTGAGTTGTCGGACGAGGCGGACTCCCTTGCCTGACCGGTGAATTAGGCGGATGTCATCCATTGAAATGCAGATTGAGTGCGTGAGACGCCGGACACAGTCACCCCCTTACAATAGCGAATAGCGGGTAGGCATACGACTGTGTTTTTAACTAACAGCAAGCAAGAAGTAATGGAAGTGTTGACGGGCCCCGAGCGTCGACGGCGGTGGTCGGTGGAGAAAAAGTCGCGATGGTCAGGGAAACCTTTGAGCCGAGCAAGACGGTCTCGATGGTGGCACGCCTCCGCGGTGTGAATCCGAATCAGGTGTTCCATTGGTGCAAGCTCTACCAGGATGGCGGCCTCTCGGCGGTGAGCCCCGGCGAGGAAGTCGTGCCGGCCTCGGAGTTAGCAGACGCGCTCAAACAAATCAAAGAGCTGCAACGGCTGCTGGGCAAGAAAACGATGGAGCGGAAATCCTGCGCGAAGCTGTCGAATACGGTCGAGCAAGAAAATGGATTGCGCGCTCACCATCATTGCCGGGGGACGGCCAGTGAAACAGGTCTGCGAAGTTCTCGGCATAGCGCGCTCGAACGTGACGGCGAAGCTCGCCCGGCCTGCTGATTGGCGTGACGGGCGCACAGCGAGGCAAGCCAACGACGCTGAGTTGGTCGGGGAAATTCGACGCATCATCGCGGAGAGCTTCGTGAAGACGATGAAGCGCGACTACGTGACCTTCATGCCGAAGCCCGACGCGGCGACGGCCGTGCGCAATCTCGCCATCGCCTTCGAGCATTACAACGAGCTGCATCCTCATAGTGCGCTGAAATATTGCTCGCCACGTGAGTTCAGGAGAACCATGGCTCGGGAGAGAATCTGATGCAACCTGACGTGGTACTTCGTCTTCGTCTCAGAACCACAGCCGAAGGAGGACGGAAAGGGCCAGTGTTCGTAACTCCGGGCATGCATTTTGGTTGCCCGCTGGTCATCGAGGGCCGGTACTTCGATTGCCGCTGGTTGGTGGAAGGTCGAGTTCTCGAACTTGGCCACGAACACAATGTACCGGTCAAGTTTCTGTCCTTCGCCCTGGTTGCTCCACTTCTGGTTATCGGCAAGGGAATTCAGATGTGGGAGGGCAAGGTCTTCGCAGATGGCGTCATTACGGACATCTGTCGACCCCCCGGTTCGCAACATTGACGAGTTTGTTTTAGCGCGTGTCGGGAGATATAGGGGCAAGTCCAGTGCGAATCTCAATTTCGGAGGATGACAAGTCGTAGGCACGACTGGCCTCTGCGACCGTCGTTTTGCCCTGGCTGATGTCCAGCACCGGCGCGCTCTTGCGCTTCGCAGTCGATCGCTTAATGTCTTCGTCCATTATGGCGTGAGCAGGAGATCACTGGGTCATTACACGAAAGCAGCGACGCAAGCCTATTGCCCACGCATAGCGATGATACGCGTCAGCACTTCGACCACATGCTCCCCCTTCAGCCTTTGTCCGACCTCGATGGCCGGGCATTCCCATGAGTAGTTGTCGACGACGGTCAGTGTCCGAAGACGTCTCCCGTCGAACACCACATCGGCAACGAAATCCAAGCACCAGATCTCGTTGATCGTGGTCACGATATGCGTGGGCTGTCGCAGCCGCCCCGACTTGTTGCGTCGTGCCCGCTTATGCCGCAGCGACAGGCCTTCCACACGATACGGCCTATAGACGCGCTTGCAATTGTCTCGCCAGCCTAGCCGTCTCAGGACCACATGAACGCATCGATATCCATAGTGCACGCGCATCTCGGTGACTTCCTTGCTGCGCATGCGCCGACGAAACGTCGCAATCAAACCGCCCGATCACACAGCACACCAACCGAGCCCAACGACAACCGATTTCACAGACCCTCCGCATGGTTCGTCCCTGCAGCAGTCCTGCCGAATTTCCGGCAAGGCTGTCGCGCATCCATTCCCGGGAGAACATCATGCGATATCCGTTGCAGCACTCCGACGCACGCGCGTCTGCGCCGCATCCATCCGACCTCGACCCCGACCCGCACGCACCGGCGTCACAGCCGGACATCGAGGAGGTGTGATCCATGAGCAACGAAGCACTTGACCCGCTGCTGCGGCAGTTCGCGGAAAAGCGCCTGGGGCGGCCACTCGAGCCGGGCGAAGAACAGGCACTGCTGGAGCGGCTGCCGAGCAGGCACGCCACCCAGCCGGCGCCAACCGTCGGCACGGCCCCGCAGGCACCCGCCGCGAACACACCGCAACCGCAGCCGAAAACCCGGCAGGAGGCGCGCGAGCAGATCAAGCATTTCCTGCAACTCAACCAGCAAAAGGCATACGAGAAGATGCGCGGCATCCTGCAGACGATCGACGCGCAGAACGAGACGACCCTCGGCATGCTGGCGTCGGAACAGCGGAAGGTGTCCGGGGTACTCGACGCGCACGAGCCGCCGGCCGACGCTCAGGCATCCGGCGCGGCCGACATCCAGGACAGCACACGCGAGGCAATGGCGTTGATTGGCGAACAGCTGACGGGCCTCATCCGGCAGGAAATCGATGCGTGCTTCCGGCAATACGTCGATTTGCTCACCGTCCGGCTCGATGCGATATACGACCGCCTCCAAAGTATCGGCGCCACCCCGACCGAATTGTCCGAATCGATCGCGCCGGATGCCGCCGCCACCGCGGTCGTTCACGACACCCCCGGCTCAGCGTCCATGTAGTAGCACGCGGGTCATGCGGCTGAACGCGAAAAACGGCCGGCCCCGATGTGCGACTTCTCAACTACGTGAACCAAGGAGCAACAAATGACTGAAAAGTGTCAAGTGTGCCAGGTCAATCCCGCGATTACCGATGCGGTCACACAGGTCAACGTCAAGGTGGTCGCCGAAGCGCCGGCAATGGCGATGGGCTCGCTGTACCAGGCCCAAAGTCATTCGCTGAGCATCCTGTTCGAGAACGCGGTGCAACAGCAGTCGCAGGCCGCGATCCAGTCGCAGACGTCGACGAACGTGGGAACGATGCAGCTCTACACGATCGGGCCGGAAAGCGCGGGCGCGGCCGCCACGGAAATCGGCTCGAACGGGATCATCTCGCTGCTGGCCGACGTGATCGCGATCGGCAAGGCGGTGGCACGTTAAGGCGCCGTCGCAACACCGTGGTTGAGCGGCGGCGCAAGCGGTACGAATCGCCAATGCCGCCGCCGCGCCGCGGATCCGCAGCACGGCCGCCGCCACCAGCGCAGCGGTGCCGTGTGGTGTTCCGGAGCAACTGACAGAACTGATAGAACGGGCAGAGCCGATTCGATGCGGCGCCCAATCGCAAACCAGGAGAAACTCGATGGGAAACGAAAACGATACGACCATTGGCGACCCGACCGACGCCTGCGACTGCAAGACCTGCGCGGTCAATGCCGCGATCACCGACGCGGTCACGCAGACCAACGTCAAGGTGGTGGGCGAAGCGCCCGCGATGGCGACGGGCTCGCTGTACCAGGCCCAGAGCCATTCGCTCAGCGTGCTGTTCGAAAACGCCGTGCAGCAGCAGTCGCAGTCCGCGGTGCAACTGCCGACCTCGACGAACGTGGGGACGATGCAGCTCTACACGCTCGGGCCGGCGAGCGCGGGCGCCGCCGCGACGGAAATCGGCTCGAGCGGCGTGCTTTCCGTGCTGGCTGACGTGCTCGCGATCGGCAAGGCGCTCGCCTGACGCGCAACCCGGCGTTGACGCCTGGCGACAGCCGCGGTGGCTGCCGCCAGGCACCCGACGTCGTGCCGACATCCGCGAAGGCCGCCGCCCGCGCCGCATCGACGGCCGCGCGGCGCGCTTCGCCGACCGACCCACTCATGCTTTCGCCGTGACCGCGTCGACTGCGCCGCTGCGGCGAGCAACAACAGGAGTAACGACATGCCGGAACAGGCCTCCGCCGCGATTGCCGATGCAGTCACGCAAGCCAACGTCAAGGTGGTGGGCGAAGCGCCCGCCGTGGCCTTGGGCACGCTCATGCAGTCGAACAGCCATGCGTCCGCGATCCTGCTTCACAACGCGGTGCAGATGCAGGCGAACCAGGCGGCATCCAACCTCGCCGCCACGACCGTCGGCATCATGCAGCTCTATGCCGGCTCGCCGGTGGCGGCAGCTGCCGCGGCACGATCGTCGAACGACAGCTTCGTGTCGCAATTGGCCGCCGTCGCGCAGTTGATGAACGCCATCGGTCACTGGCGCAGCTGATCTTCACCGCGCGCCGCGCAACCCGGTGCGCCACCTCCTCACGCCGCGGCGCCGCACGACGACGTGCGCGCCGCGGCATCAATTGGCGTCCGCGATGTACCGGAGCCGCTCCGGTTTCTCGATCGTCACACCGTGTTCGCGAAGCCGGATCAGGCCGTCGCGCTGCATCTTCTGCAGCGTGCCGTTCAGTCGCGGACGGCTGACGTTCAGCATCGCGGCCAGGATGCTCTGGTTCTCCGGCAGCGGCACCTCGACGTCGTTCCCTTGCATGCGATTCAGCAGATGGCGCGCGAGCCTTGCTTCGAGCCGGTACAGGCACGCCGACTCGGCGAAGTCGCTCAGCTGGTGGATGTGCAGGCACAGCTGTTCGTAGATACGCTCCATGAAATCGGCGTTGGCCCGCAGCGGGGCGAAGTGCTGGCGATGCAGCAGCGAAATGCGGCAGTCGTGGCTCAGCTGCGCGGTGAAGCTGCGCCGGTGTGCGCGAAGGAGGGTGCTTTCACCGATGAGTTCGCCCGGCACCGAATGCCCGAGAATGATTTCGCGTCCCCCGGGTTCGTGCAGTGTCTTGTAGACGCGGCCGCGGTGTACGAAGGCGACGAAATCTTCCGGATCGCCCTTGAAGAACAACATTCGGTTGCCGTGTTCGGGCCAGGGCATGAGATGCCGCTCGACGTGGGCGAGCAGACTTTCCGGAAGATCGGTGAGTATCCGTATATTGCGCAGCGTTTGAGCGTTAGCAAGGGCAGGCATGTTTTCCGTGCGAGGTTGTTTGACGATGCGGCCACCTAGCGGAAAACGCTGCTTCTGGTACTGCGTGAAAAAAATAATGAAGATACCGAAATAATCGACGAGCAGTCCGGACGTGACGGCACTTTGGCGGCAATGACGCTCGGGCGATCGACCTCGATAGCGGCGTGCCGGCGCGCGAACGCGTCGCGACGCTAGTCGTTCTTTTTTCATCGCAATGCCGTTATTTACGCCCGGCGGAGTGCCTGATACGACGGAACGGGCTACGCCCGTGGATCAAAAATTTCCGTTCACAATAATCAAGAAAATTGACCAAAACGATTATCTCAATAACGGTGTAACGCGGGTAACAGCGCCGTTCTCGGCATCAAATCGATTCTGTGTTTTCCATAAAAACGGAGGGCACGGAATGACAACCTCGAACCCGCACGCTGCCCCGCCGGCCGCGTCACAGGCACAGCAGCTCGATCGTACGTGGCGTGAAATGCAGGGGAAATTGCGGCGGCGCGCACGCCTCTTGTGCAAGGGGGACATTTACCGTGCCGACGAACTGCTTTCGGATACCGCACTCAAGGTTCACATTTACCTGCAGCGTTCGCCCGAGCGCGTTCGGAATCTGGCCGGCTTTCTCTTTCTGGCGCTGAATCACGCATTCCTCTCTGGCGCGCGTCAGCGCCAGCGGGAAAACGGCATGCTCGAATACGACTCGAGCTGGGACGACGATCACATCGCCGAGCTGGCGGGCCACGCACCGTCGATGGAGCAGCAGTTGCTGCTCCGACAGCAACTGCTGCGTCTCGACCAGGCGCTGTCGATGCTCCCGCAGCAGCAGCAAATGCTGTTCACGCTGAAGTTCGAGGAGGACATGCCGTATCCGCATATCGCTGCGACGCTCGGCATCAACGAGCCGCTTGCCAGAAAGCGCGTCGAGCTGCTGCGCAAGAAATTGCGCGAGGGACTCGCTTGAGCGCGTTCACGAATGCGGGGACGCAGCGTTCCTAACGGCATACGCGGTGTCGATGGCCTGCCGGCCCGCCCGTTCCTTCAACCGCATGCCGGAGCCGAGATTCGAGGAGGCCTCGTGGCAGACAAAGTCAATGAGCAGGTTACCGACGCGCTGACGCAGACCAATGTCAACGTCGTGGCCGGATCCCCGGCCCAGGCGCTGGGCACGCTTTACCAGATGTTCAGCCAGGCCGTCGGCATCTCCGCACAGAACATGACGCAGCAGCAGGCGGCGTTGAACCAGATTTCGAACGCCGTCGTGTCGAAAGCGGTGGCGATGATCCTGTCCGTCGAGGCGTCGCCGAAGGGGGCATCGGGCGGCGCTTCGGGCGGTGCGCCGCATGCCGCGACGGGCGGGCCGCAGACGGGTTCCACGCATTAAGACGCGCTGACTCTCGGGATACCTGAACCATGAATATGAAAGGCCTTTTGGGCGGGCGCGGTGACGACGCGCCGCAGACGCCGCGCGATGTCGACGACGCCGCAGCCGAAGCCGACGCCACGACGCCTGCCGATGTCGCGCCGGCCGCTCCGGCGTCGAAGGTCGGCGCGCGCGCTTGGCCGGTCAACCGGCTGCGCAGGTTCACCGATGCGTTGAAGGCGCCGAACCAGATCGCGGGTGGGGCCGGGCCAGGTGGCCCGGCGCTGCAGACCGTGCAGGCGATCAACGCGGAAGCGGCGTCCTACGCGACGACGCAGATCGCCGTTGGTCCGAACATGTTGATCACGCAGGCGGGCGGCATGGTTGCGCAGGCGGCGGCCAACTACTTCGAGGCGTCGACGTCGCTGGCGATCGCGGGCAAGAGCGTGCTGATGAAGGATCTCGCGCAGAAGACCATCGACGAGAACGTGTCCGGGATGGCGATGGATGCGATGGGCCTGCTGTTGACGGATCTGTTCGTCGCGACCGCGGCGCTCGTCGCGGGTGCCGCGGAAGCGATCGAAGGGGAGGCCGCGAGCGTCGCGCTCGACAAGATCGACGAGAGCTTGCAGAAGTATCAGGCGCTGTTGGACAAGAAGGGGGCGTAGTGCGAGCCGGTGGCGGCGGAATTCCCTGAGGAAGCACGACGAAGGCGTGCGGATTTCCATGCAGCCAATCCTTGGGCGCGAGCGGCGAAACAATGAGTACACCGACAGGTTCAGAAATCCATGCCGTGTGGTGCAGCGGGGTCGCCTGCACGCACGACTAGCGAAAAGCGACCCCCATCGGCCGCGACGGGCCGATCCATTGCCGAGTCGAAGACGAACGTCCCGGGCAATTATGCCCGTGAACACAGGTCGATTGACTCCGGTGTGCGCAGCGACAAAGAATCAATCGACACGATCCGCCGGGCCGTCAGGCCGGATGCGGAAAGTGAGCAGCGGGGCCGACGCACGTCTGCTTTCCCGAACACGCCGCCGCTCCGCCACCAGCAGTCCCACCGAGTCATGCGAGGAACCCATGCCCTACCTCATTCAGAACGTACAAGGTCCCGCGCCGCTGTCGGTTGGCGAGCGCATCTGGGGAGATGCGACGGAAATCGATTTCGGCGCGATGACGAGCTGCATCGCGCTCGTCGAGCAGACGCCGGGCCAACCGGCGTCGGTGCGCGCGATCCATCTGTCGATCGTCAGCGCAGACGGCACGCCGGTCTACGATCCGGCGCCGAACGTGGCCGGACAGGTCGGCACGATCATGCAGCCGAATGGCAACCTGCGTGCGTGCCTCGGGCGCATCGAAGTCTGGCAGGCCGAAGAGCCGCAACCGCTGCGGGATTTCTTCGCCGGGCTGATGCAGAGCCTCGACATGACGACCTGGGTTCCGTTGCCGGACGGCAACCTGCGGGTGCGGTTCAACGGCGGTGTGATCCAGTATCGGGAGGGCACCGGCGCGTGGATCGACGTGTAGGCGGCACGGCCCGTTGAAGCCGGCGCCCGCCATGCGAGAGGGCACCGGCTAATGCCATTAAGGTGATCGTAGCGAAAACTTCAGGAAACGACGTCCGCGAGTCGCACGCTCACGTCTGCGTTCGCAGATCGAATATGCGGGTCATCGGTATCCACTTCAGACCGGCTGGTGTCCACGGCGTGGGGGCCTGGAATTTCCACATCACGTCTTCCCAGGCACGAACCGTCGGATTTGCTTCCGCGGCTTGGGCCATGCGTTCGGCATCGAACACCGCGTCGTCGGTGTCCATCACCATCGTCATGCGCGTGCCGAGGCGGAAAATTTCCATACCGCGTACCCCATGCTCGCGAAGATGCCGCAGCACTTCGGGCCATACGGCACGGTGATGCTCCTCATAGCGAGCGATCAGATCAGGATCGTCTTTCAGATCCAGTGCGAGACAGTAACGCATAGCGACCTCATGTTGGAAAGCGCTCGGGGAGCGTGAGTCGTCGACTGCTCAGGATCACCCATCAACGGGTAACGAAATGCGTGCCGGTTTGCACGATCGGCGCGGAATGCCGTGTAGAACGGTCACGGCCGCTGCCGATCCCGAAGGTTGCATGGTCGGATCGGGTTGTACACATGCTCCTGCAAGGCGCCGTTGCAGGTCGATGATCGCGGGCAATTGAAAATCGTGGACATCGGGCACGGCACTGCCTTGACGTCGACACACCTGAGCCGCAATGTCCAGCGCACGCGAACGAACGTCGATCAGGAGCGAGAGCGCTTCGTCGAGCAGATATTGTTGCTGCGCCGATAGCCGCAATTCGTTTGTGCGATCGCGCGGCGCCGATTCGGGCGGGGTCATGTCCATGGGTGATGATTTCCGGAGGTGAGTGGGCGCAGGGCGGGGTATCACATGATCGGGCCGCGTAACCACGGCACGAACTCGCGGTCGCCCATACCGTTCTGCTCGCTGCAGGTGCGTGCGCCCGAGGCAACCTCCAGCATCAACCGGAACAGTTGCGCCCCTGCCTGCCCGACGGAAAGCGAACCGTCGACGATCTCGCCGCCATTGAAGTCCATATCCGAGCGCATCCGCTCGAACAGTCCGGTGGTCGTCGCCAGCTTGATGGTTGGAACCGGCTTGGAGCCGAACACTGAGCCGCGCCCCGTCGTAAAGCACACCAGATTGGCGCCTCCGGCGATCTGTCCGGTTGCGGATACCGGGTCATAGCCGGGCGTGTCCATGAAGACAAGACCCGATTCCGATACGCGGTCGGCATAGTCATAGACAGCGTTGAGCGTGCTGCTGCCGCCTTTCGAAACCGCGCCCAGCGACTTTTCGAGAATGGTCGTGATGCCGCCGGCCTTGTTGCCGGGCGAGGGGTTGTTGTTCATGTCGCCGCCCGATTCGCCCGCATACCGTTCCCACCAGCGCAGCTTGTCGAGGAGCCGCTCGGCTACGACGCCGGACGCGCGTGCGGTCAGCAAATGTTCGGCGCCGTAGATCTCCGGTGTCTCGGAAAGGATGGCGGTGCCACCGTGGCGAACGAGCAGATCAACGGCTGCCCCGAGCGCGGGATTCGCGGTGATCCCCGAGTAGCCGTCGGAGCCGCCGCATTGCAGGCCCACTTTGAGCCGCGCGGCCGGAACTTCGGTACGCGTCATGCGATTGGCTGCCGTCAGCATTTCCCGGACGATCGCGACGCCGCGCGCGACGGTTTCGCGCACACCGCCTTCATCCTGGACGACGAGGGTCCTGACCGGGGCAGCGTGCGTTGTTTCAACGGACGTTGAAAGGGCACCGACCTGGTTCACTTCGCAACCGAGGCCCACCAGCAGCACGGCCGCGAAGTTCGGATTGCATGCGTAGCCGGTCAGCGTGCGGCGAAGTACGGCGATGCCGTCTCCGGTTGCGGACATCCCGCAACCGCTCTGGTGCGTGATCGCAACTACGCCGTCCACGGATTCGAACGGAGCCATCGCGTCGCCGTTGAAGGTGTCCGCAATCGCGTGACAGACGCTGGCGGAACAGTTGACGCTGGCGATTACCCCGATGTAGTTACGTGTGCCAACCTGTCCGTCCGCACGCACGAAACCCTGAAACGTTTCCAGTCGGTCTGCTGGTGCGAGCACGTGACCGGCATCGATGTGCGCGGGACGATGCGCGTGATGCTCGGGCATGCCGACGTTGTGAACGTGAACATGCTCGCCCGGCGTAATATCGTTCAGCGCGACACCGATCGTTTGCCGGTACTTGATCACCGGGCTGCCTCGCACGATGCGACGGGTCGCTATCTTGTGACCCGCCGGAATGGACGTCATAACGGTGGTCGTCAGGCCGTTCACTTCAATTGTCGTGCCGGCCTCGAGCGTTTTCAATGCCACCGCTACGTTGTCGTCGCCATGAAGCATGACGACCATCCGATCATTCATGATGCATTTGCCTCTTTGGTTGAGGGTGTCACGCCATGCCGCGCGAGCGTATCGCGTAGCCGCGTCTGATCAGGCGCAACTCCGAGCGAATCGGCGAGTTCGATCAGCGGCAGAATTCGCCGCCGGACCTTTTCGACATGATTGCCGGCGATGTCCGCGATGTGATGGTCGAGGTACGGATTGAGAAACCGTTCGCGCACACTTGCAACGTACTGCTCTGCGCGAACGCGCAACCCCAGCACATCGAAGACGGGCAACACTTCTGCGTCCCAGACGGCCTCGATGCCTTCGCGCAGCGTCGTGTCGTTCATCGCGTCGAACACGGTCTGCGCGCTGCTTCGGCGCTGCACGAGCCACTGGTCGGCGAGCCAGGTATGCCCGACGTTCAGAAAGAACAGCTTGAGCCGCTCATGGCTGAGCAGATCGTCGGTCACGACGATATGTTCGTGCGTGCACGGCAGCTCCATGCCCGGATGTCGTTCGATGGCCCAGAGCGCGTAGGGCTCGGCCACGGCGCCCACCGGTTCGATCGGTTCGGAGACGATCCGGTCGACCAGTGAGTTGACCCAGATGCATCGTTGCGACAGGTACGTGACGAAGGGCGCGGGCAGCGCCCATTGTTCAGCGAGGCCGATGACCAGCGCGCGTAGCGTGTCGCCATTGCGCGCGACGAGTTCGCACGGAAAGATCGACACGCCCGCACCGGGCCGTGCGCGCCAACGTGCATGCAGCAGCGTGAGCAGCTTGGCGGGGAAGCTGTGCGGGACATGACTCTCCAGCGCGAGCAGGGCCGGTGAATCGCGCTCGTCGAGACGATAGCCGGCGTCGCCGGTGTTCGACACAATCACGCGAACATCATGCGCCATCGCATGCCGGATCATCGCCCAGTCGCGATCGGCGATCCACGCGGCGCGCACGGCGCGGCAGTGGATGACCGTATCCACGATCGCGCCGTGTTCCCTGCCGCGGATCTTCACCGGATAACTGCCTGATTGGGCGAGTGCGGCGATGCGCGCATGGCTTGCCGGATTGTCGGTGGTCTGAACCATGCGGATCCCGCCGATCGCGTCGCCGCGCTCCAGCGCCTGGGATACGAACAGGGCGACATGGGCCTGGAGAAACCGGCTGGTGCCAAACTGAAGAATCGGTTCACTCATCTCGAACGGTTCCCGCGAATTCGGTCAGCACTCGACCAGCGCCTTGACGACGGTCTGCCCGGGTTCCATCAGTTTCGGGAACTCGACGGGTACGTCCGACAGGTTCATCCGATGCGTATTGAGCGCCTTGTCCGGAATGCGGCCGGCGCGCATCGCGTCGAGGACCGTCTCGAAGTCTTCGGCGGTGGCGTTGCGGCTGCCGAGCAGGGTTGCTTCGCGCTTGTGAAACTCCGGATCGGAGAACGTGATCTCGCCCGGGACAATCGAAATCAGCACGTACTTGCCGCCGTGGGCAATGAACTCGAAACCGCGATTCATGGCCTTGACGTTACCCGTCGCATCGAACACCACGTCGAAGAACTCGCCGTTGGTCATCGTCGACAATTCGTCGACGTCGTTCGGCCCCGTCTGCACCGTCGCAACGGCGAAGTGTTCGCGGCAGAACGCAAGGCGATCGGCACGTGTGTCCAGGCACGTGACGTGTGCGCCTCTCAGCTTGGCGAACAGCATCGCCGCCATGCCGATCGGCCCCGCACCCACCACGAGGATTCTTTGGCCTGCGGACACGGCAGCACGCCGCACCGCGTGCGCGCCGATGGCCAGGAATTCGATCATTGCCGCCTGGTCCAGCGTGACCCCTTCGGCCTTGTGCACGAACTGCGCGGGCACCGACAGATATTCGGTCAACGCGCCGTCACGATGCACGCCGAGCACCTTGATGTTGACGCAGCAGTTGGTCTTGCCCTGTCGGCACGCGATGCACTGTCCGCACGACAGATAGGGCATCACGTAGACCGCATCGCCGGGCGCGACATGCGCGCCGGGATCGGCCTCGGCCACGATGGCGGACAGTTCGTGGCCCATGACGCGCGGATATTGCAGGTAGGGTTGATTGCCCGAATAGATGTGCATGTCGGTGCCGCAAATACCCACGCGTTGCACGCGCAACAATATCTCGCCATCGGCGCGGGAGGGCGGAGCGCGATCTTCGTGGCGCAGTACGCCGGGCGATTCGCAAATGATGCTGAGCATGGTGACGTCCTCGTTATTGAGCGTATTGATCGCCGGACGGCCGATCGATTCTGTAGAAGTGGCATGCATTGCCGCCGAAAACGCGCGCACGTGCGTCGGGCCCGAGGAAGCGGTCGCAGCATTGTTCGCACCATGCGAGCCAGGCCCCGTAGTCACCAAAATGGCCGGCAAGGCGGGAGACGGGCCAGTCGCTGCCCCAGATCAGACGGGACGCGCCGAACCACTCGCAGACGGCGCGCACGTACGGCTCGACGAGCAGGAGCTCGGGATTCGGGCCGGCTTCCGTCCACAGTCCGGAGAGCTTGCAGTGCACGTTCGGATGCGCGGCGAGTTCGCTCATCGCGACGTGCCACGCTTCACTTCGGCCCGATGCGATCGGCGGCTTGGCGGCGTGATCGATCACGATGCGCAGGCGAGGGTAGCGGCGCGCGAACGCGAGCAGCGCGGGCAGATGGCGCGGCGTGACGAGTGCATCGAAAGCGAGATCGTGCGCGAGCACGGCGTCGATGGCCGGCTCGAGAACCGGATCGTCGATCCAGTCGTCATCGGCAAGATCCTGCAGCATCGGACGAATGCCGCGGAATTTGGGATCACGGGCGAGCGACTCGATATGGGCCGGCGCATCCATGGATTTGAGGTCCACCCATCCGACGACGGCCGACACGAAGCTCGTCCGGGATGCAACGTCGAGCAGATAGCGCGTGTCTTCCTGGGTCGGTAGCGACTGGACAACGACGGTCCGCTGCACATCGGCCTGCGCAAGCAGCGGTTCGAGATCCTGCGGACCGAAGTCCCGATAGATGGCGTTCAGCGTTTGCGGGGGCCAATAACCCTCGCGACTGGCCATCTGCCAGAAGTGCTGATGAGCGTCGATTCGGAACATCACGCGCACACCTCCGGAACCGGCGCGGCTGGGGCGATCAGCCCATCGCGTTGCAAGGCAGTCCAGAGCTCCGGCGGGAGCGGCGTTTCGAGCCAGGCGATGTTCTTCTGCAATTGCTCGATGCTGCGCGCCCCGACTACGCAGGACACAACGGCCGGGTGGGCCAGCGGAAACTGAAGTGCGGCCGCGGCAAGCGGTACCCCGAAGTCGGTACATACATTGGCGAGACGCGCGACCTTTCGGACCACTTCGTCCGGCGCATCCGCATAGTTGAACTTGCCGTTTCCGACCAGCACGCCCGAGTTGAAGACGCCTCCTGCGACGATCCTGACATCGTTGCGCACGCATCTATCGAGAAAGGGCGAAAGCGCCTCCTGTTCGAGCAGCGTGTAGCGACCCGCGAGGAGGATGACGTCGAGATCCGCTTCCTGCATCGCGTCGACGGCGACTTCCCATTCGTTGACGCCGAGTCCGATGGCGGAAACGGCACGGGCATCGCGCAGCTCGGCGAGCGCCCGGAATCCGCCTGCGCGGGTCAGCTGTTCCCAGTAGTGGGCATGCCGATCGCCGTGCGTGGCGGCGCCGATATCGTGCACATAGAGGATGTCGATCGTCCGCATGCCGAGGCGTTGCTGGCTGTCCTCGTACGAACGCATGATGCCGTCGAACGTATAGTCGAAGTGAGGCCGGAAGGGCAACGGCTGCGCCCAACCGTCGTCGCCGGGCCGAACCGTATCGTCGGCCCGCATGAGCCGCCCGACCTTGGTGCTCAGTACATAGCGTTCGCGCGCCCGGGCCTGCAGCGATTGTCCGACGCGCCGCTCCGACAGCGTATAGCCGTAGAACGGCGCGGTGTCGAAATAGCGGATGCCGGCATCCCACGCCCAGTCGACGAGCGCATGGGCCTCGGCGGCCGACATCGACTTGTAGAGGCCGCCCAGTTGCGAGCAACCGAAGCCCAGTGTGCTCATGACCAATCCGCTACGGGGTAGCGCGTGCGTTGCAATGGCTTTCATGGCGTGTGCGTGAATGGAGGAGGTGCCGACGGGCGGCCCGGCAGAGAGCCGCCGCGACGGCGCGTTCGTCAGTACAGGACGTTCTTCGCCGCGGGCGAGTCGAGATTCTGCTTTTCGACCATCAGCACGCCCGTATCCACCTGCTTGGACACCGGCTTGCGCTCGATCACGTTGACGAGGGTCTCGATGCCCTTGTAGCCCATCTGGTACGAGCTCTGAACGGCGATGGCCTGAATCGTGCCGTCTCGAACGAACCCTTGGAGGTCCTGATTGCCGTCGAAACCGATCGCCACGACCTTGCCACCTTTGCCCGACTGCTGCAGCGCGCGCCCCATCCCCACGGCGGTCGGTTCGTTGGCGCCGAAAATGCCCTTGAGGTCGGGGTTCGCCGACAGGACGTCGGTCGTCTGGTTCAGCGCGTTCGCCATCTGCGACTGCGAATAGAACGGCCCCACCACCTGCAGCTTCGAATGCGCGGCGATGTACTTGCGGAATCCGCCGACGCGGCCGAGTTCCGAACCGGCGCCCGGCACGTACGACATGACCGCGACCTTGCCAGTCTGCCCGACGCGGTCGATCATCGCTTTCGCGCAGAGTTCGCCGGCTTTCGCGTTGTCGGTCGACAGGAACGACTGGTAGTACTGCTTGCCGGCATCGGATACGGTCGAGTCGATCAACACCACCGGAATATGCGCTTCCCATGCTTTCTTCATGGCCGGCACGAGTGCATCCGGATCGGACGGCGCGAGGACGATGCCGGCGACATGCCGGTTCACGGCGTTCTCGACCATGTTGACTTCGTCGGCGATCGCCGATTCCGCGGCGGGACCCTGGAACGTCATCGTGTATCCCTTCGCATTGGCCATGGCGGCGGTGGCGCCTTTTTGCACGTTCTGCCAGTAGTTCGAATTGGCCGTCTTCACGATCACGGCAATTTCGCCTCCGGCGGCCTGCGCATGCGCGCCGAACATCGCGCACAAGATTGCCGCCGCTGCCAGTACAGATAGTTTTTTCATGTCTCGCTCCTTGTTGGTGGTTGGAACTTCGTCTTGTGATTACAACTTCCGGTTGCGGAGTTGATCGATCCACACGGTGCCGAGAATGACGACGCCGATGATGATCTGCTGGATGAAGCTCGACACGCCGTTCATGTTCAGGCCGTTGCGCAGTACGCCGATCACGAATGCGCCGATGGCGGTGCCGGAGATCGTGCCGACGCCGCCCATCAGCGACGTGCCGCCGATCACGGCGCTTGCGATGGCGTCGAGTTCGTACATCACGCCTTCGTTCGGCTGGGCCGTGACAAGGCGCGACATCAGTACGCAGCCCGTGGCGCCGGCGAGCAATCCGGACAGGACGTAGGTAAAAAGCTTGACGCCTTGCACGTTCACGCCGGACAGACGGGCCGCTTCCGCGTTCGATCCGACCGCGTAGATGTGGCGGCCCAGCGACGTTCGCGACAGCAGCACCGAGACCGCCACGAACAGGGCCACCATGATGACGACCGGGTAGGGAATGCCAGGAAAGATCGTGTCGGGAAAGCCGTCGGCCCCGATGTGCGAGATCTTGAAAAGGGCGCCGTTGCCGAGTTCGCCGAACGCGTCGCCCAGCCCGGACACGGGTCTGGCGCCGGTGATTTGCAACGCGAGCCCGCGGGCGACCAGCATCATGCCGAGGGTGGCGATGAACGGCGGCAGCCCCATGTGCGTGACGCAGATCCCGTTGACCCATCCGCATGCAGCGCCGACCAGCATGCCGCCCAGCATCGCGACGGGGACCGGAATGCCGGCCTTGACGAGCAGCGCGGCGGCGACGCCGGCCAGCGCCAGGACCGATCCGACCGACAGATCGATGCCGCCGGTAATGATGACGCACGTCGCGGCCACGCCGAGATACGCGATCGACGTCACCTGAAGCGAGACGGTCATCAGGTTGCCGACGGAGAAGAATGCGGCGCTGGTCAGCGAAAACGCGACGATCAGCACGACCAGGCTGCCCAGCGCGGCAAATTTCTGGATCAGGTCGCGGCGGCGCTGCCGTGCCTGTTTATCGACGGCCGGCGTGCGACCCGATGTGATGTCAAGCATGACTTCTTCCTGATGCATGATGCAAGATCTCCTCCTGATTGGTCTTTCCGGTTTCAAGAACCGCGGTGATACGTCCTTCGTGAAACACGGCAATGCGATCGGTCATGCCGAGCAACTCGGGCAGTTCCGAACTGATCAGGACGACGCCGACACCGTCCGCCGCGAGGCGGTCCATCAGCCCGTAAATCGCGTATTTCGCGCCGACGTCGATGCCGCGCGTCGGCTCGTCGAAAAAGAGGATGCGCGAGCCGCGGTATAGCCATTTGCCGATGACGATCTTTTGCTGGTTCCCGCCGGACAGGTTCCGCGCGATCTGCGCGACCGTCGGTGTGCGGATGCCCAGTTCACGCACGTAACGCTCTGCGATGGCCGTTTCCTCCGCGAAACGCAGGAAGCCGCGCGACGAGATCGCTGCGACGTTGGCCAGCGTGATATTTGCGGCGACCGGCATCGCCAGCGCGAGGCCGTCCTTTTTCCGGTCTTCGGACAGGTAGGCAATCCCGTGGCGAATGGCTTCGCGCGGGGAGCCGATCGCGACAGGCGTATCGCCCAGCACGATGGAGCCAGCATCGGGCCGCTCCGCGCCGAAGATCGCGCGGGCGACTTCGGTGCGTCCCGCTCCCATCAGCCCTGCGAAGCCGAGAATTTCGCCCTTGCGAAGTTCGAACGACACGGGGCCGAACGTGCCGGTTCGTTGCAGGTCGCGTACCTTCAGCAGCACCTGCTCGGTGGGCGTGGATCGACGCGGCGGGTAGGCATCGTCGAGTGGACGGCCCACCATGCGGGCGACGATCTCGTTCACCGACGTCGATGCAAAATCGCTCGTGGCGATGTGGCGCCCATCGCGTAGCACCGTGACGCGATCCACGATTTCGGCCATCTCGTCGAGTCGGTGCGAGATGTAAAGGATGGCGACGCCGTCGCTGCGAAGCTCCTTGATGATGCGAAACAGCTGGACCGTTTCCGATTCGGTCAGCGACGAGGTGGGTTCATCCATGATGAGCACCCGCGCGTCGAGTGACAGCGCCTTCGCAATTTCCACCATCTGCTGCTGCGCAATCGAGAGCGCGCCGACCAGCGTCGTAGGCGACACGTTCAAGCCGATTCGTTGCAGACACAACTGCGCGGCGCGGTTCAGCGCGCGGTAGTCGACGAACGGGCCGCGCTTGGGCTCGCGCGCCAGGTAGATGTTCTCCGCCACCGACAAGTGGGGCACCAGGTTCAGCTCCTGATGAATGATCGCGATGCCTGCGGCTTGTGCGTCGGTGGCGGACGAAAACTGCACGGGCGCCCCGTCGTAGAGGACGACGCCGTCGTCCGCGCGGTATTGCCCGCTGATGATTTTCATCAGCGTCGACTTGCCCGCGCCGTTCTCGCCGCAGACGGCATGAACTTCTCCCGCTCGTAGATCCAGATCGATGCCGTCGAGCGCCACGACGCCGGGGAAACGCTTGCCCACGCCCTGCAGCTGCAGGATGGTTCGAGCAGTCGGCCCGCCGCGCGAAAGGGGTGGCGATTGCCGCAAGTCGGCAGGGGTCATGCGTGTCTCCGTAGGTCACTGGGGCAGTCGTCGAGCGGCAACTGGCCAGTCCAGTTGCAATGAATTTGAGTGTGGGGCGCTCATTTGGTCAAACCAATTGTGATTATTTTGAAGTGACCATACCAATGGTGTAAACCCTTGAGCCGGGTCTATCCCATGCTGGCTGGGGATTTCGCCGCCGTGATAGACTCCGCGTGAACGCGAAGCTCCGGCCATTTCGGTCGCCCATTTTTCGGATCATGAAGCAGACAGAACCCAAGCGGCTTTACCAATCCGTGGCCGCGCAAATCCTCGCATTGATCCGTCAGGGTGGAATTCCCGTCGGTGGGCGACTGCCGCCCGAGCGCGAGCTCGCGACCACGCTCGGGGTCTCACGCCCGTCGTTGCGCGAAGCCTTGATCGCCCTCGAAATCGGCGGCCAGATCGAGATACGTCTTGGCTCCGGGGTCTACGTTCGCGATCCAGGCGAGAGCGACGGTGGCGGGGTGCCCGCGTTGGGAGAGAGCCCATCGGAGCTGATGCAGGCGCGCGGTGCCATAGAGGGTTCGGTGATCGTGCTGGCCACGGCGCGATTCTCGGCAGCCACGCTGGACCGATTGCGTCGCACGGTCGAGCGCATGAAGCGGCTTGCCGTCGCGGGAAAATCGCCCGTCGACGCGGACCGGCAGTTTCATATGCTCATTGCGGAGGTGGCAGGCAACTCCGTGTTGAGCCGCTTCGTGGGCGAATTGTTCGATAGCCGACACGATCCGATCGCCGCCGCGATTCGCGGACATTCGGAAAGCCCCGAAACCTGGGCTGCCGCGGTGCGCGAGCACGAGCACATCCTGAAGGCGTTGCAAGCGGGCGATCCGATCGCTGCGCAAACCGCGATGCGCGCCCATCTTCAAGCGTCGGAGGAGCGCTGGATCGGCGGCGCATTGCAGCACGGGATTGCGCCCTGACTGCGCCGATACCGGTCCCGCGAAATCCCTGACGCCCGGCCCACGCAGGCATGCGCGAAATGCCGAGACGCGCGCGTCCATCTTGTGTGCGGCAGATTCGCGGAATTCCCCCTGTTGCCCCCAAACCGCCCCGTTCTGACGACAAACCGCGATTCGTCTGATAATACGCGCGGCGATCCCCCGCGAACGAGCAGTCGCGCGAATCCCGCCGAACCGTTGCACAGGCAACCAGGCGGCAGCATCGCCCCGATTGCGCCGTCACCGACACAATCCGGAAAACGAAACGGCGTCAGGCCTACCTGGTCGTTCGGAATGTGCCCAGCGCCGTTCAAATCCCCACACGACGCCCGCGCGACGCGGCGTCGCAACCAGGAGGTGAACGATGATCACGCTGACCGTCAACGGTGGCGAACGGCATTTCGATGGCAATCCCGACATGCCGTTGCTCTGGTATCTGCGCGATGTCCTCGGCCACACGGGCACCAAGTTCGGCTGCGGAATGGCGCTGTGCGGCGCATGCACCGTGCATCTCGACGGCGTCGCGATCCGGTCGTGCATCACACCCGTTGCGGCCGCCGCCGGCAAGAAGGTGACGACGATCGAGGGCCTGTCGACGGACGTGAACCATCCGCTGCAGCAAGCCTGGCAGGAACTGAACGTCGCGCAATGCGGCTACTGTCAGTCCGGGCAGATCATGCAGGCCGCGTCGCTGCTGAAGACGAATCCCCATCCGAGCGACGCCGACATCGACGACGCGATGTCCGGCAACATCTGCCGCTGCGGTACCTATACGCGCATTCGCGCGGCGATCCGGCTGGCGGTGCGCCGCGGAGGTGCCGCATGAACGCGCCGGAACTCTCCGTCCACAACGAAAGCCGCCGCGCATTGCTGCTCGGCTTCGCATCCGGCGGACTGCTGCTCGCGTTCGGCGTGCCGTCGCTTGCGCGCGCGGCCGCGCCGGCGCAGCCGCCGGTCAGCCCGAATCCGCAGTACGGCGGTGCGGGCATGCCGCACGGCTTGCGTGACGATCCGCACCTGTTCGTCGCGATCGCGCCGGACGGCACGGTGACGGTGACCTGCATTCGCTCGGAGATGGGGCAGGGCGTGCGCACGAGCGTCGCGCTCGTGGTCGCGGACGAGCTGGGCGCGGACTGGGCACGCGTGAAGGTCGCGCAGGCCGTCGGCGACGAGCCGCGCTACGGCAACCAGAACACCGACGGTTCGCGCAGCCTGCGCCAGAGTTTCGCGGCGCTGCGCCGCGCGGGGGCGGCCGCGCGCACGATGCTCGAGCAGGCCGCGGCGGCGACCTGGGGCGTCGACGTGCGTCAAGTAAAGGCGACGGTGCACGAGGTCGTCGATACGAAAACCGGGCGCAAGCTCGGGTTCGGTGAACTGGCCGCGAAGGCGGCCGCGCTGCCCGTACCCGATACGCAGAGCGTGGCATTGAAGGCGCCGGCCGAGTTCCGCTATATCGGCAAGGGCGAAACGGCATTGATCGACGGACGCGACATCGTCGGCGGCCGCGCGCACTACGGGATCGACACGCGGCTCGACGGCATGCTGTACGCGGTCGTCGCGCGTCCGCCGGCCTATGGCGATACGGTCGCATCGTTCGACGCGTCCGCCGCGGAAAAGCTGCCGGGTGTCGTCAAGGTCGTGCAGCTCGCGTCTGCGCCGCTGCCGTCCGGGTTCCAGCCGCTCGGCGGCGTGGCCGTGATCGCACGCGACACGTGGACAGCCATCCAGGCGCGCGCCCGACTGAAGATCGACTGGAAGCACGGACCGCACGCAGGCTACGATTCGGTGGCCTACCGCAAGACGCTCGAAGCGGCCGCCGCGCAGCCGGGCGACGTGATCCGCAACGACGGCGATACGGCCGCGGCGCTGGCGGGCGCCGCGAAGCGGGTGCGTGCGACGTACTACATTCCGCATCTCGCGCACGCGACGATGGAGCCGCCCGCGGCCGTCGCGCGCGTGGCCGACGGCCGCTGCGAAGTATGGACCTGCACACAGGCGCCGCAGACCACGCGCGACGAAATCGCGAAGGCGCTCGCGCTGCCGACCGAGCGCGTCACGGTCAACGTGACGCTGCTCGGCGGCGGCTTCGGCCGCAAGTCGAAACCGGACTACGTGGTGGAGGCCGCGCTGCTGTCGAAGGCGGTGGGGGCGCCCGTCAAGCTGACGTTCACGCGCGAGGACGACATCGCGCACGACTATTTCCATGCGGTGTCGCTGGAAGCGTTCGACGGCGGCCTCGATGCGGCGGGGAAGGTGGTCGCGTGGCAGCATCGCACGGTCGCGCCGTCGATCCAGTCGACCTTCAGGGCCGGCGTCGTGCACGAGCAGCCGGGCGAGCTCGCGCAAGGTATCGCCGATCTTCCATTCGCAGTCCAGAACGTACGGATCGAGAACCCAGCCGCGCAAGCGCACACGCGGATCGGCTGGTTCCGTTCGGTGTACAACATTCCGCACGCGTTCGGGATCCAGAGCTTCGTGTCGGAACTCGCGCACGCGGCGGGCCGCGACCCGAAGGATTTCCTGCTCGACCTGATCGGGCCGGCGCGGCGTTCCGAGCCGCACATCACGGTGAAGAACGTGAACTACGGCGAGGATCCGGCGTTGTATCCGGTCGATACCGGACGGCTGCGGCGCGTGATCGAGACGGTCGCGCGCGAAGCCGGCTGGGGCCGCAAGCTGCCGAAGGGGCACGGGCTGGGGATCGCCGCGCATCGCAGCTTCGTGTCGTACACGGCGGTCGTGTGCGAAGTGCAGGTGGCCGCGGACGGCGCGATTTCGGTGCCGCGCGTCGACATCGCGATCGACTGCGGGCCGCAGGTCAACCCGGAGCGCGTGCGCTCGCAGCTCGAAGGCGCGGTGGTGATGGGGCTCGGCATCGCGCTGCACGGCGAGATCACGTTCAAGGACGGGCAACCGGAGCAGAGCAACTTCAACGGCTTCCAGGTGCTCCGGATGAACGAGGCGCCGCGTGAAATCCGCGTGCATCTGGTCGCGCCGGACGACTATGCGACACCGCTCGGCGGCGTGGGCGAGCCGGGCCTGCCGCCGGTCGCGCCGGCGCTGACCAACGCGATCTTCGCGGCAACCGGCACGCGGATTCGCAGCCTGCCCGTCGCCGATCAGCTCGCGAAGCAACAGGCGGGTTGATACGCTGTCGCGCGCCGGGCCATGGGCAGGGTGCGGCGCGCGCACGGGCTTGCGGCGCCCTTGGCGCCGCCCATCGATCGAACCCATGCGCTCGCCGGACGGCGGCGCAAGACCGGAGCATTGTTGTTTGCGAACGACCGTGCTAAATTCTCCGCCAGCACTTGCAGTCACCGACCCAATCATCCGGTGCCGGCAACCGGCGCCCACGGGCGCGCCGGCGCGCCGCCCGACCGCGAAGCATGGGACCAGAATAAGCGCTAAAGCGCTAACTCTGGTCGACCGCGAAGCATGGGACCAGAGTAAGCGCTAAAGCGCTAACTCTGGTCGACAGGAGACAGATGTGATGGAGCATGCATCGATCGAGCACCCGCGGATCGACCGGGCCGCGCACGGCCGGACCGCGCACGAGCGGCCGTCGGCGATGCGGGAATGGCTAGCCACGCGGAGGGCGTCACGATGAGCCTGCTGATGTCGCGACGCGATCTCGCGTTCCTGCTGTACGACTGGCTCGATGCCGACGCGCTCGGCGCGCTGCCGCGCTATGCGGAGCACAGCCGCGAGACCTTCGATGCGGTGCTTGATACCAGCGAGCGAATCGCCGCCGACCTGTTCGCGCCGCATGCGGCGCGCGGCGATCGCGAGGAGCCGCGGTTCGACGGCGAGCGCGTGACGCTGATCCCTGAAGTCGAGCCGGCCGTGCGGGCCTTCGCGGCTGCTGGCCTGATCGCCGCGGGCCAGGACGAAGCGTTCGGCGGGATGCGGTTGCCGAAGCTCGTCGAAGCCGCATCGTTCCTGTTCTTCCAGGCCGCGAACATCGCGACCGCCGCGTATCCGTTCCTCACGGTCGCGAACGCCAACCTGCTGCTCGCGCACGGCAGCCCCGCGCAGATCGATGCGTTCGGGCGTCCCGAGCTGGAAGGGCGCTTCTTCGGCACGATGTGCCTGTCGGAGCCGCAGGCCGGCTCGTCGCTGTCCGACATCGTCACGCGCGCCGATTTCGAGTGCGCGTCGCCGCTCGGCCCGCGCTACCGGATCACCGGCAACAAGATGTGGATTTCCGGCGGCGAGCACGAGCTGGCGGAGAATATCGTCCATCTCGTGCTCGCGAAGATCCCCGACGAACAGGGCCGGCTTCTGCCCGGCACGCGCGGCATCTCGCTGTTCATCGTCCCCAAGTACCTGCCGACGGACGACGGCGCCGCGCGCGGCGAGCACAACGACGTGGTGCTGGCCGGCCTGAATCACAAGATGGGCTATCGCGGCACGACCAACTGCCTGCTGAACTTCGGCGAAGGCACGCGCCATCGGCCGCAGGGCCGCGCCGGTGCGATCGGCTATCTGGTCGGCGAACCGAATCACGGCCTCGCCTACATGTTCCACATGATGAACGAGGCACGCATAGGCGTCGGGGCGGGCGCGGTGGCGCTCGGCTACACCGGTTACCTGCACGCGCTCGACTACGCGCGCAACCGGCCGCAGGGGCGTGCGCTCGGACCGGCCGGCAAGGACGCGGCCGCGCCGCAGGCGCCGATCGTCGCGCATCCGGACGTGCGGCGCATGCTGCTCGCGCAGAAGGCGTACGTCGAAGGCGGGCTCGCGCTGATCCTGTACTGCGCGCGGCTCGTCGACGAAGCGCGCGCGCACGACGATGCGGCGGTGCGCGCGGAGGCCGCGCAGCTGCTGGACATCCTGACGCCGATCGCGAAAAGCTGGCCGTCGCAGTGGTGCCTCGCGGCCAACGATCTCGCGATCCAGGTGCATGGCGGCTACGGCTATACGCGCGACTACCCGGTCGAGCGACTGTATCGCGACAACCGCCTGAACCCGATCCACGAAGGCACGCACGGCATCCAGGCGCTCGACCTGCTGGGCCGCAAGGTCGGCCAGGACGACGGTGCGCTGCTGCGCACGCTCGATGCGCGCATCGGCGCGACGGTCCGACGCGCACGGGCCGCGGACGGCGACACGCGCTCGCATGCCGATGCGCTCGCGCGGCGCTGGGCGCGGCTCGTCGAGCTCACGCGCGCGCTGGCCGCGCTTGACGATCCGCAGGTACGGCTCGCGAATGCGAGCGTCTACCTGGAGGCGTTCGGCCATCTGGTCGTTGCGTGGCTGTGGCTCGACGTGACGCTTGCCGCGCACGGGCGCGACGGCGATTTCCACGACGGCAAGCGTGCCGCCGCGCGTTACTTCTTTCGCTGGGAACTGCCGAAGGTGGATGCGCAGCTCGATCTGCTGGCGAGCGTCGATACGACGACGCTCGAGATGCGCGACGCGTGGTTCTGAGCGCCGCGATGCACGGATGACGGTGCCGCGGTGCAGGCCGGTGTGCCTGCGTCGCGCGCCGCTCGCGCGGGCGTGTCCCGCTGCCGTATCGATGCGCGGCGACGTCGCGCAAGGAGAGAGGAAAGCATGAAAGCCCTGTTGTGTACCGCATTCGGCCCGATCGACCGCTTGCGTATCGAGGACGTCGCGATTCCCGAGCCGGCCGCGGGCCAGGTGCGGATTCGCGTGAAGGCGGCGTCGCTCAATTTCCCCGATGCGCTGATCGTCCAGGGGCTGTATCAGGTGAAGCCGGCGCTGCCGTTCTCGCCCGGTGCGGAATTCGCCGGCGTGATCGACGCGGTCGGCGACGGCGTGAGCGCATGGCGGCCGGGCGACGAGGTGGTCGCGTTCACCGGGCACGGCGGCTTCGCCGAGCAGTGCGTGGCCGACGTGCACCAGATCGCGGCGCTGCCGCCGGGGATGACGTTCGAGCAGGGCGCGGCGCTGGTGCTGGCCTACGGAACGTCGCTGCATGCGCTGCAGCAGCGCGCGCGTCTGCAGCCGGGCGAGACGCTGCTGGTGCTGGGTGCGGCGGGCGGCGTCGGGCTGGCGGCGATCGAGATCGCGAAGGCGCTGGGCGCGCGCGTGATTGCTGCCGCGTCGAGCGCGGACAAGCTCGCGCTGTGCCGCGAAGCCGGCGCCGACGACACGATCGACTATGCGACCGAGGACCTGCGGCGCCGCGTCGACGAACTGACCGGCGGGCGCGGCGCGGACGTCGTCTACGATCCGGTCGGCGGCGCGTACAGCGAGGCGGCGCTGCGCGCGACCGCCTGGCGCGGCCGGTTCCTCGTGGTCGGTTTCGCGGCCGGCGAGATTCCGAAGATCGCGCTGAACCTGGCGCTGCTCAAGGAGCGCGATATTCTCGGCGTGTTCTGGGGCGACGCGGTGCGGCGCGATCCCGCGCAGCACATGGTGAACATGCGCCAGCTTGCGCAATGGTTCGCTGCCGGCAAGGTGCGGCCGGCGATCACCGAACGCGTGCCGCTGTCGGGTGCGGCCGACGCGATCGCGCGCATGGCGAACCGGCAGGTCAAGGGCAAGGTCGTGATCCTGCCGGACGCGTGATCGCGTTGACACCCGACCCGGCGGCGACGGCCCGCTCGGGCGCTGCGTTGGCCGCTGAGGTGCCCGTGCATCGCTGCGCGTGAGCGCGCCGCACGAACGGCGGCGGCTCGTTCGTCATGTCGATTCCGGTTGGGCCGTCCCGTGCTCGACCTGACAAAGTCCTGACGACCGAAGTGATATATTGTATCATCTGACGCATTCGCCGCAGGCCGGCCCGGTTTGCCGGGCACGGCCGCCTGCGGCCAAGCCACGCGAAGATCGATACGAAGTGACGAAGACCAGGAACAGGACCGTGCGCCGCGCGCGACGCGATTGCGCATCGGATCGTAACGACGGGGGCCGGCGTGCACGTGCCGCGCATGGGTGCACGACGCTGCCGGGTTGCGTGATGGCGAGCTCCGGCGCGCTCGCCGCGGAAGGCCGCCCGTGATGCACAGGCTCGATATCGAGCGCGTGAGCTGGTCGCCCGGCGGCGCGCTCGCCGTGCTCGACGCCGTGACGCTCACCGTCGCCGAAGGCGAGTTCGTCGGGCTCGTCGGCCCGAACGGCAGCGGCAAGACGAGCCTGCTGCGCTGCGTGTTCCGCTATGCGCGGCCCGACGCGGGCCGCATCGCGCTCGATGCGCAGGACGTATGGCGGATGCGGCCGCGCGCGCTCGCGCAGCGCGTCGCCGTACTCCAGCAGGAGACGCCCGACGACTTCGGGCTGACGGTCGACGAACTGGTCGGTATGGGACGCACGCCGCACCAGCGCGCGTTCGAGGGGGAGAGCGCCGACGATCGCCGGATCGTCGAAGCCGCGTTGCGAGACGTCGACCTCATCGAGCGCCGCGCGCAACGTTTCGCGTCGCTGTCGGGCGGAGAAAAGCAGCGCGCGTTGCTGGCGCGCGCGCTTGCTCAGCAGCCCGAACTGCTGCTCCTCGACGAGCCGACCAACCATCTCGACCTGCGTCACCAGCTCGAACTGCTCGCGCGCGTGCGGCGCCTCGGCATCGCCACGCTCGCGACGATTCACGATCTCAATCTCGCGGCCGCGTACTGCGACCGGCTTCACGTGCTCGCGCACGGGCGCGTCGTCGCGTCCGGCACGCCGTCCGACGTGCTGACCGATGCACTGCTGCGCGACGTGTTCGGCGTCGCCGCGCTCGTCGATCGCCATCCGGTCACGGGCCGGCCGCGCATCACGCCGCTTCATCCGGAATGACCATCATGCCGTTCTCCGTTTCATGCCGCCGATCGCGGCGTGCCTCGCTTTCCCGCCTGCTTGCTCGCTCGCTGGTCGCTGCTGTCGCATTCGGCTGCGCGGCCGCTCATGCCGGCGCGTATCCCGTTACCGTACGCAGCTGCGATCGCGACGTGACGTTCGAGCGCGCGCCGACGCGCGCGGTGAGCAACGACGTGAACCTGACCGAGATGATGCTCGTGCTCGGATTGAAGGACCGGCTCGTCGGCTATACCGGTATCGGCGGCTGGAAGACCGGTACCGCGCGCGTGCACGACGCGCTGCGCGGCGTGCCGGAGCTGGCCGCGCAGTATCCGTCGCTCGAGGTGCTGGCGGCCGCGCGTGCGGACTTCTATCTCGCGGGCTGGAACTACGGGATGCATGTCGGCGGCGCGGTGACGCCGGCGACGCTCGCGCCGTTCGGCATCCGCACGTATGAGCTGACCGAATCGTGCTCGCACGTGATGAAGCGGCCGCCCGCGTCGTTCGACGACGTGTTCCGCGACCTGACCAATCTTGGCCGGATCTTCGGTGTCGACGCGCGCGCCGCGCAGGTCGTCGCCGACATGCGCGCGCGCCTCGCGGCGGTGTCGCGCGCGATCGGCCGGCCCGCGCCGCTGCGCGTGTTCGTCTACGACAGCGGCACCGACAAGCCGATGACCGCGGGCGGGCTCGCGATGCCGAGCGCGCTGCTCGCGGCGGCCGGTGCGCGCAACGTGATGGACGACGTGCCGCGCAGCTGGACGCAGGTCGGTTGGGAAAGCGTGGTCGCGCGCGATCCGCAGGCGATCGTGATCGTCGACTACTCGGCCGTGACGGCCGCGCAGAAGCAGCAGTTCCTGCTGAGCCAGCCGGCGCTCGCGCGTGTCGCCGCGATCCGCGACCGGCGTTTCGTCGTGATTCCGTACGATGCGGCGACGCCGGGTCCGGAGAACGTCGCGGCCGTCGAGGCGCTGGCGCGCGCGCTGTATCCGGCCGCGTTTGCCGCGCCGTCGCGATGAGCGCGCGGGGCGGCGTGTCGCGGTTCGGGCCGCGCAGGGTGACGGCCGTTCTGATGGCGCTGCTGGCGGTATCGATCGTCGTGTCCGCCGCGTTCGGCCCCGCGCCGATCTCGATGCCGGTCGCCGCGCGGATCGTCGCCGCGCACGTCGCGTCCGCGTTCGGCGCGACCGCATCGTTGGCCACCGGCATGGGCGACGACAGCATCGTCTGGCTGATCCGGATGCCGCGTGCGCTGCTCGCCGCGATTGTCGGCGCGACGCTCGCGGCGGTCGGCGTCGCGTTGCAGGCA
>NZ_VWWG01000136.1:0-16840 GCF_011753085.1 Burkholderia sp. Tr-862 | reverse complement strand
GCCGCGCTGCTGCTGACGGCCGCGCTCGCGGTGATCGCGAATCGCTTTCCGGACGGGCGCGAACGGGCCCGCGCGTGGGCGATCTGGGGGATGTGCATGGGGATCGCGACCGCCATCGCGCCGCTCGTCGGCGGCGCGATCACGCAGTGGATCGGCTGGCGCTGGGTGTTCCTGCTGAACCTGCCGGTGTGTGCGCTGCTCGCGGCCGGCGCGCGCGTCGCGATCGACGAGTCGCGCGATCCGCATGCGAAACGGGTGGACGCCGCCGGCAGCGTGCTGTTCGGCGCGGCGCTCGCGTGTGCGATCGCGGCGCTGATCGGTGCGCCGTCGCACGGCTGGCTGTCGGGCGCGACACTCGGCCAGTTCGCGCTCGCCGCCGCGCTGCTGGCCGCGTTCATCGGCGCGGAGCGCTGGCAGGCGCGGCCGATGATCGATCTCGCGCTGTTTCGCCAGCCGCGCTTCGTCGGCGCCGTGCTCGCGATGTTCGGCTATGCGGCGTGCGCGCAGGTGATGATGACGTTTCTGCCGCTGTACCTGCAGAACGCGTTCGGGATGTCGGCGATCGACGCGGGGCTCGGGATGCTGCCGTTCGCGGTCGCGATGATCGGCGGGCCGCCGCTCGGCGGCATGCTCGCCGCGCGCGTGTCGCCTGGCGGCGTGCTGGCGGGCGGGCTCGCACTGATCGGCGCGGGCAATCTCGCGACCGCGGCGCTGACGGCCGGCGGCGACTACCGGCTCGTCGCGCTCGGCATGTTCGTGACGGGCTGCGGCGCCGGCATCATGAACGGCGACACGCAGAAGGCGATCATGGCGTGCGTGCCGCCGAACCGCACCGGGATGGCGTCGGGCATCAGCACGACCACCCGCTTCTCGGCGATCGTGACGGCCGTCGGCGTGCTCGGCGCGGTGCTGGCCGCCAGTACGCACGCGCAACTCAACCGGCTGCTGTCCGCCGCGCCGGGCGTGCGGGAATTCGTCGATGCGCCGTTCATGTCGAGCCTGCTGGCCGGTGATCTGGCGCAGGCGCTCGCGCATGTACCGCCGTTGGCCGCGCGCACGCTCGCTAACGCGGCGCCTGCGGCGTTCGCGAGCGGATTCGCCGCCGCGCTCACGGTGAGCGGTGTACTCGCGCTTGCTGCCGCTGTCGTTGCGTACAAGTTGCTTGCGCAACCGATGCGCGACGCGTGATGCGGGTGGCGGTGCGGGCGGCGCCCATTGCATGCGACGGCACGGAGCCGTCAAGCGCGTTCTGGTTCCACGCAGCGTGCGCAAGATGTCATCGACGATCGAGATTCTATTGCCGGTGTTCGGGCTGATCGCGGCGGGGTTCCGGTGTCGCTGGCGTGGCGCGCGCGATTCAGCGGGACTCAGTGCGACTTCGTCGCGATGCGATGGATACGCGCCGCGCACGCGGGGCGTGGTCGCTGCGAGGTGCCGCAATGCGTCGCCTGCCGGCGGCGGGGGCGTCGCACGGGTTCGGGCGGGTCGTCCGCGACCGGCGCAGCCGTTCGCGTGTCCGCGTTAGCGTTAGCGGCAACCGCCGTGACGTCCGGCAGTGCAGCCTCCGCGTCGAGCCAGCTGCGCGTCGCTTCGGCGATCAGCGTGCGCAGCCAGCGCACGCCGTCGATGCAGGGCCCTGACTCGTTCCACGTCATCCGGTACACGATGTCGGGCGGGTCGGCCGGCAGCGCGACCGCGCCGAGCGGCAGCAGCTTCGCGTAGTGGCGCGCGAGCCGATACGTGGTGGTCAGGATCAGGTCGGAGCGCACGAGCGCATGCGCGGCGAGCTCGAAATGAGGGAGCGTGACGACGATCCGCCGCTGCAGGCCGACGCGTTCGAGCTGCAGGTCGATCGCGCCGGACGCTTCGAGCCACGATGGCGTCGGGCACAGCTGCGCCGCCTGCGCGAATTCCACGGCCGTCATCGCGCCGCGCCGCGCGAGCGGATGCGTCGCGCGCATCAGGCACACGACGCGATCGTCGAACAGGTCGTCCTGCCGGAACCGCGACGAACGGGCAGGGCGATTATCGATCACGACATCGAGCTCGCCGTCGGCGAGCGCACGTTCGTCGTCGTAGCCGTCGCCGAGCGGATGGAACACGAGCTGCGCGTTCGGCGCGCGTTCGCGGAACAGCGCGACGAGCTTCGGCACGAACAGCACGTTCAGGTAATCGGGGCAGCCGATCCGGTAGGTGCGCACGGAGGTGCGCGCGTCGAAGGTCGGTTGCTGGATGCGGATGAAGTCGATCACGCGCAGCGCATTGCGCAGCGGCTCGATCAGCCGCGAGCCGAACTCGGTCGGCACCATGCCGTAGCGGCTGCGCACCATCAGCGGATCGCCGAGCAGCGTGCGCAGGCGCTTGAGCGCGGCGCTCGTCGCCGGCTGCGACATGTTCAGCCGCACGGCCGCGCGCGACACGGTGCGCTCGGTGAGCAGCACGAGCAGGATGCGCATCAGCCGCGCGTCCAGTACGTCGAGCGCGCCCGTGGCGTCGGACGCGTCGAGGGGCAGGCCGTTCGGCTCCGGTGCGTCCCGCATGTCGCTACGCGTTCCCGCGGCCCGTCATTTCACGAAGGTGCCTGGCCAGCCGACGATCCGCTTCGGACGCGGCGTCGTCCGCGCCGAGCACGATGCCGGGCCGGTGGATGGCTTCCAGTTGCACGCCTTGTCTCCTTCCATGTGCGGGGCGCGAACCGGCAGCGTGTGCACGCAGCGCGGGCCCGGCCACCGTGGACGTTATGTCTCGGATTTGTTCGCGAGTATGGGTGGCCGTCGCGGCGATGGGAAATTAAATATTCGGCTGGGCGCCATTTGGAAAATGAATGGGGCGCGACGAGTGTCGGCGCCGGCGCGCGGCACGCGAATTGCGCGCCCCGGGCTTCCATTCACATCGACATCAGCGGAGGTGTCATGCAGCGATATTCCATTCGTTACGTATCGCGAGCTGTGTTCGCCGGCATCCTGATCGCCGGCCTGGCGGCAGGTGCGGGCTGTCAGAAGAAGAGTGAGACCGACACCGGCACCGGTGCGAGTTCGAGCGCCACCGGCGGCATGGCGCCGGCGCCGTCCACCGCGCCGTCGGGCATGGCGAGCAGCCCCGCGGCCGGCAGCGGGGCGGACAGCGGCGCGGCGAGCATGCCGGGTGCGGCATCCGCGCCGGCAGGCGCGAGCGGCGGCTGACACGCGGCAGCGGGCGTCGCCCGGTACTGCCGCGGTGACGTGCCGACACGGCACGTGCGTCGCAGGGCGCACGCGTGTGACGCCGTGCGCGTGAAAGATTTGCAAGGACCGTTGTAGCGATTCCCGGACCGGCGCCGGCCGTATTTCGCCGTCGCAGCCGTCCGGAACAGGAGGTGCAATGCAGAACGCGGAATCGAACTCAACCCCGAAACAGCAGCGCGAACAGATCGAGAAGAGCCCGGTGAAGACGCCGGCGGCCGGCGACATGCCCGATGCGGCGACGCAGGCCGCCGAGGTCGCGAAGCGGCCGCTGACGCCGGAGACGATCGCGGCGAAAATGCCGACCGGCCTGCCGCCGATCGACGTCGACGCGCATGCGGTCGACAGCGGCGACCCCGTGCGTCGTGCCGCCGGCCGGATCGTCACGCTCGACAACGCGAACATGGCGAGGACCGACAACACGGTCGACGTGGACGGCAAGGGCCTGGAGGCCGCCGCCGGCGCGACCGAGTGGCACGACAACGTGATTTACTCGAATGCGTCGCTCGACGACGCTGTCATGACGCCCGACGAAGGGCTCGGCGGCATCGAGAGCCGGCCGGGCGGCAATGTGCCGCTGATCGGGACGCGGCCGGGCTGGCGCGTCCGGTATGTCGGCGACGTCGAGGTGGAGGTCGAGCATGGCGTCGGCGCGCGGGCCGAACATGTGATCCGTTTCGAGCGGATCGCCTGACCTCGCGATCGTTGCTTCGGCGGACCGCCAAGAGGCGGTCCGCCGCGAGCCTTACCGCGAGCCCTTACTGCGGGCCGAGTTCCTGCGCGGACGTGTCCGCATCGTTGCCTTGCGCGACGAGCACGTGAACGTCGTTGGGTACCACGTCACTAATGCCGCCGGCTGGAATCGTCAACAGCAGCCAGTCGGCGTTGTTGTTGAGGGCGACCGGCGCGGTCTTCAGGATCGGTGTCTTGCTGCCGGCCGTCGTGACGATCACCTGGTAGGTGCCGCCGTTCAGATACACGGAATCCTGACCGGATGCCGGCACTGCATTCTGGTAGGCCGCACCGGCCAGCGTCGGGCTTTGTGACGTGATGTCGGTGCCCGGAGGGACCACGTAGACGTCGACGTTCTGTGCATTCGGCGACGCATTGAAACTACGCACGCGCGCCTTGTCGGACAGCAGCTTCTTGTCGAAGGGGTCGTCGATCAGCGAGATCGCCGAGGACTTGCTCGGCAACGCAATGGTCGTGTAGTGATGGCCGTTCGCCGCGCTGAACGACTGCGACGCGATGGTCGCGGTCGTTCCCGATACGTCGTAGCTGGCGGTCTGCGCGCCCGAGTCGATGTCGTGATAGCGCGTCACGCCCTTGTATGCGATGCCCGACGCATCCACCTTCGCATTCAGGTAGTAGTCGAGGTTCGGACCGGCCGGCACCGCGTTGATGAAGCGCGCCTGCGGTTTCGAGATGCCGAGTTCGGTGCCGACGTCGTCGCCGCCGCCACATGCCGTGAGTACGGAAATGACCGAGCACAGGGCCACTATCGTTCGAATGGATTTCATTGTCGTCCTCTCGTTCAGGAATCTGCTTGCGATGCAGCGCCGCCGCACGAAGAGAGTCGTGCGGTGTGCAGCGCGGTTGAGGAAGGATTGCCTTCCGCCGGGGCGGCGGGCGCGTTGATGTCGCAAGGGACGTGCCTGCAGGGCTTCGAACGCGCTGGCGTGGGGGCGGCGGCTGTGCGGTGGCGGTGCGGCGTGCGGACGCGGTTGCATGCCGGGAGTGATTGCGCGAGTGGGGCGGCGCCGTGCTTGTAAAAAACGGCAACTCGGCGGCGCAACGTGCCGACGCTCGCGGCGGGGGCGCGTTTGCCGGAAAAGCGTTTCGCGCGGCATGGCCCGAAACCGCGCGGCGACCGGCAAAAGCGACCCGTCGGCCAACGCCGGGCGCGCCGCGCGCCGTAATTCTTGCCGGCAGCGGCGGATAGTTTAACCATTCGAAACAATGTGTTCACTCAAAAGGGCATGATCTCCCACGATCGGGCAGGCATACTGTCGCCTATGTTGCTCAATGCCGTCGAACCGACGTGCGCTTGCCCCCCATGCCTATCCCCGTACCTTTTCGATCCTTGCGATGGTTGACCGTCGCGGCCGCTGTATGCTTGCTCGCCGCGTGTTCGACCGCTTCCGACGTGACCGCGACGTCGAACCCGAATGTCTTCACCGTGACGACGCGCACGCTCGGCGTGTCGACGACGTGGGCCGACGCCCATGAAAAAGCGCTCAGCGAAGCGACCAGCTACTGCACGCAGCGCGGCATGCGCGCGAGCCTGAAGCAGGAGTCGGTGAGCGCCGGCCGCCGCGTCGACGCGCGCTCCGAACTCGCGTTCGAGTGCCATCCGACCTTCGAGACCGCGTCGAACCCGCGCGGGTAAGCGCCGCACCGCCCGTGCCGCTCCGGATGTGAAACGACCCGCGATGCCGTTGACGGGCATCGCGGGTCGGCGCACGTCCGTCGATCGGGTTACGCGGGTGGCGCCTCGTACAGCTTCACGCACGCGGAGAAGTCGAGCGTGCCGAGCCCCTGCTGGCTCATCGACTGATAGAGCTGCTGCGCGAGCGCGCCCATCCACACCGGCTGCCGTGCGCTGCGCGCGGCTTCGGTCGCGAGCCCGAGATCCTTCAGCATCAGGTTCGCGGCGAAACCGCCGACATAGCCGCGCGCGGCGGGCGCCGAGTCGTTCACGCCCGGGTACGGGTTGTACGTGTCCGAGCTCCAGCAGCGGCCGGTCGACGTGTTGATGATGCCGGCCAGCACCGCCGGATCGATGCCGAGCGCGGCGCCGAGCGCCATCGCTTCGGACACGCCCATCATCGAGATCCCGAGCAGCAGGTTGTTGCAGATCTTCGCGATCTGCCCGGTGCCCGTGCCGCCGCAGTGCACGACGTTCTTCCCCATGTCGAGCAGCACCGGACGGATGCGCTCGAACAGCGCGGCCTGCGCGCCGACCATGAAGGTCAGCGTGCCGGCCTGCGCGCCGCCGGTGCCGCCCGACACCGGTGCGTCGGCGAGCGGGAAGTCGCGCTGCGCGGCGGCGTCGGCCACCGCGCGCACGGTGGCCGGATCGATCGTGCTGCAGTCGACGAACGTGGCGCCGGCGCGCGCGCCGGCCAGCACGCCGTCGTCGCCGAGATAGACCGCGCGCACGTGCTGCGCGGCCGGCAGCATCGTGATGACCAGCGACGCGCGTGCGGCCGCATCACGCGGCGACGCGGCCGCCGTCGCGCCCGCGCGCACCGCGGCGTCGACCGCGTGCGCGTCGAGGTCGAACACCGTCAGCGCGTGGCCGGCCTTGAGCAGGTTGGCGGCCATGGGGCCGCCCATGTTGCCGAGTCCGATGAATGCGATTTCCATGTGCGGGCTCCAGCTCAGCGCAGCGCGATGGTCGTGTTCACGCCGCCAGCCGTCGTGTCGTCGTCGAACCAGCGCGCGGTGACCGTCTTCGTCTGCGTGTAGAACTGCACGACCTGCTTGCCGTACGGGCCGAGATCGCCGAGCTTCGAGCCGCGCGAGCCGGTGAAGCTGAAGTAGGGGACCGGCACCGGGATCGGAATGTTGATGCCGACCTGGCCGACGTCGATCTCGCTCTGGAACTTGCGCGCGGCCGCGCCGCTCTGCGTGAACAGGCCGACGCCATTGCCCATCGGGTTCGCGTTGACGAGTGCGATCGCGTCGTCGAGCGTGTCGGCTTCGAGCACGACCACCACCGGCCCGAAGATTTCCTCCTGATAGATCGACATGTCGGTCGTCACGCCCGAGAAGATCGTCGGGCCGACGAAGTTGCCCTGCTCGTAGCCGGGCACCTTCACGTCGCGGCCGTCCAGCAACAGCGTCGCGCCTTCCTTCACGCCGGCGTCGATCAGCGACAGGATGCGCGCCTTCGCCGCCTTCGACACGACCGGCCCGACGTCCGTGCCGGCTTCGGCGCCCGCGTTGACCTTCAGCGCCTTCGCCTTTTCGACCAGATCGGGCAGCCAGTCGCGCGCGCGGCCGACCAGCACGACGACCGAGGTCGCCATGCAGCGCTGGCCCGCCGCGCCGAACCCCGCGCCGACCAGCGCGTTGATCGCCTGCTCGCGGTGCGCATCGGGCAGCACGACCGCGTGGTTCTTCGCGCCCATCATCGACTGCACGCGCTTGCCGTGCTGGCTGCCGAGGTTGTACACGTGCGTGCCGACGCGCGTCGAGCCGACGAACGAGATCGCCTTGATGTCCGGGTGCGTGCAGAGACGGTCGACCACCGTCTTGCCGCCATGCACGACGTTCAGCACGCCCTGCGGCACGCCGGCCTCGATCGCGAGTTCGACGAGCTGCATCGTCGACAGCGGGTCCTGTTCGGACGGCTTCAGCACGAACGTGTTGCCGCACACGATCGCCATCGGGAACATCCACAGCGGGATCATCCCGGGGAAGTTGAACGGCGTGATGCCCGCGCACACGCCGATCGGCTGGCGCAGCGTGTAGGTGTCGACGCCGCCCGCGACGTTCTCCGCGAATTCGCCTTGCTGCAGCGTGCCGATCGAGCATGCGTGCTCGACCACTTCGAGGCCGCGGAAGATGTCGCCCTGCGCGTCGGGCAGCGTCTTGCCTTGCTCGGCCGTCAGCGTGTGCGCGATCCGTTCGAGATTGCGGCGCACCAGGTCCTGGAATTTCAGCATGATGCGCAGCCGCGCGCCGATCGGCGTCGTCTTCCAGGTCTGGAACGCGCGCTGCGCGGACGCGATCGCGGCATCGACCTCGTCGAGCGTCGCGTACGGCACGCGGCCGATCACTTCCTGCGTCGCGGGGTTGACGATGTCGCCCCGTTCGGCGCTTTGCGAATCGACGAACGCGCCGTCGATCAGCAGCTTGGCGGTGGGCAGGGCGAGGGTGGTCTGGGGAACTGCGGCGTTCATGGAATTCTCCGGGAATCGGTGGTGCGAGGAAAAAGGGTGGCCTGCGTCCGTCGCGCATGGAGCCGCGGCGGACGGCAGGTCAAACAGGAATCGGGTCAATGCGGCCGGTGCTTCGATGTGCTCACGCGCGCGCCGGACGCATCAGCGCGGTACACGCGAGCGCGAATACGCCGAAGCCCACGAGGTACGCGATCACGTAGTGCGGCTGGCCGCCGCCGGCCTTGAGCAGCGACGTCGCGATCATCGGCGCGAAGCCGCCGCCGATCACGCCGGCGAGCTGCACCGACAGCGAGATGCCGCTGTAGCGGATTTCCGCCGGGAACTGCTGCGCGAACAGCAGCGCCTCCGGCGCATAAAGAATCGGGAACACGACGCCGAGGCCGAGCACGATCGCCCACCAGGCGGTCGACGTCTGCTGCGTGCCGAGCATCATGAAGAACGGCGCGGCGAACGCGCACATCAGCACGAGGCCGATCGCGAACATCCGGCGCTGGCCGATGCGGTCGCTGAGATGCCCGCACAGCGGCATCGTGACGAGCGACAGCGCCGCGCCGGCCGTGATCGCGTGCAGCATCTCGGCCTTCGGCAGATGCAGCTGCTGCGTCGCATACGCGAGGGCGAACGTGACGACCATGTAGAACCAGGTGTTCTCGGCGGCGCGCGCGCCGACGATCGTCAGCACTTCGCGCGGATGGCGGCGCAGCGCGGCCGTCACCGGCGACTTCTCGGCCTTGCCCTGGCGCTGCATCTTCTCGAAGTCCGGCGACTCCGGCACCTTCGCGCGGATGAACCAGCCGAGGCCGACGAGCGCGATGCTCGCGAGGAACGGCACGCGCCAGCCCCACGACAGCATGTCGGCGTCCGGCAGCGCGGCCACCGCGGCCATCGCGACCGACGACAGGATCAGCCCGAGCCCGACGCCCGTCTGCGGCAGGCTGCCGAACAGCCCCTTGCGGCCCTTCGGCGCATGCTCGACGGCCATCAGCACCGCGCCGCCCCATTCGCCGCCGACCGCCATCCCCTGCAGGAAGCGCATCGCGATCAGCAGGGCGGCGGCCCAGTAGCCGATGCTGTCATACGACGGGATCAGCCCGATGATCATGCTCGGCACGCCCATCAGCAGCAGCGTGATCATCAGCATCGACTTGCGCCCGATGCGGTCGCCGAAGTGGCCGAACACGATGCCGCCCATCGGCCGGCCGATGAAGCCGACCGCGAACGTGCCGAACGCGGCGAGCGTGCCGACGACGGGGTCCAGCGACGGAAAGAAGATGCGGTTGAATACGAGCGCGGCGGCGGTGCCGTAGAGGAAGAAGTCGTACCACTCGATCGTCGTGCCGGCCATGCTGGCCCAGCCGGCCAGCAGGTAGTGCCGCGCGGTGCGGGCGGGCGCCGGCGTCGCGACGGCTGCATGCTCATCGAGGGTGGATCGGGTCTGCATGGTGTCTCCGTATTGGGTGCCCGCGGCTCATGGTCCGCAGGTCACGGTCGAGTATAGTTATGCGCTGATCCATGATGTACCGACAAGAAAACCGGTTGGATATGCATTTCTGCATATCGACGGCCGACCCGGAGACGCCTGCCGATGCGACACCCCCCCGAGCCGGTTTCCGGCAATCTGAACTGGGACGACCTGCGCTTCTTTCTCGAAGTCGCGCGCACGCAGCGCGCGAGCGGCGCGGCGAAGCGGCTCGGCGTCGACTACACGACCGTCGCGCGGCGCATTCGCGCGCTGGAGGCCGCGATGGGTACGCTGCTGTTCGACAAGTCGCGCTCCGGAGGCTTCACGCTGACGGCCGAGGGGCAGCGGCTCGTCGCGTATGCGGACGCGATGGAGACGACCGTGCAATCCGCGTGCGACCAGGTCGCGAACACCGGCGGCGCGCTGTCGGGCCACGTGCGGATCGGATCGACCGAAGGGTTCGGCTGCTTTTTCCTCGCGCCGCAGCTCGCGCGGTTTCGCGTCGCGCATCCGCATGTGACGGTCGACCTGCTGCCGGTCCCGCATTTCGTCAACCTGCCCAAGCGCGAGGCCGACCTGGCGATCACGCTTGAGCGGCCCGAACGCGGGCCTTACGTGGTGACGAAGCTGTGCGACTACCAGTTGCGGCTCTACGCGACGCGCGACTATCTGGCGAACCACGCGCCGATCACCTGCACCGACGATCTCGCGCAGCATGCGTTCGTCAGCTACGTCGACGATCTCGCGTTCAGCAGCGAGCTGCTGTACCTGGAACGTGCGGTGCCCGGCGCGACGGCCGGGTTGCGCACGACGAGCGTGATCGCGCAGGTGTTCGCGGCGCTGCAGGGCGGCGCGCTCGCGATCCTGCCGTGCTTCATGGCGGCCACGCAGCCGGCGCTGGTGCCGGTGCTGCCGGACGACGTGGTGGTCACGCGGTGCTTCTGGCTGACCTGTCGCGAGGATCTGCGCAAGCTGCGGCGGGTGACGGCGCTATGGGATTACCTGCGCGCGGCGGCGGACGCGAACCGGGCGTTGCTGATGGGGGAGTCGGGGGCGTTGCGGTTTGTCGGGGAGTTGCAATAGCGGCCGACTGGCATGTCGCATCGGCGACGCGACGATCGATCGGGATGACAACACGGCCGGCGACGATGCGACCGGCCATCTGGGGGGAAGGGCAGATGGCCTTGACGCATGCGGGCAAGGTTTTCGTGGCGTGTGTGGCCGTATTTGGCGTTGTCGCCTACTGGCTCGCGTCGCGCATGGTGCGCCGCCCGGCCGGCGGCACGCGCGGGTCCGGCGGCGAGGGGACAGACGGTCGCGACGGAGGCGGCGTGTTAGGTCTTGGGCGCGGGCGCGTAGTAGATTTGTCCGATATCCGTGTCGCACGTCTGGCCATTGCGTTCGGCCTCGGTGCGCGTATCCAGGAAATCGACCGTGCACAGATCCGGACGCCCAAGCGCCTTCAGGATGCTCGACGTGCGCCACGCCGGCAGCCAGTCGGACCATGACAGCCGCACGCCCAGCACCAGCGCGAGCAGGATGCCCATCGTGAGCGGCACCCCTAGCAGCATGGCCAGATCGACATCCAGGTCGGAAAACCCGCGGTCGCCAGTCCAAATCACGAGGGCCATGATCGGTATGAGAAAGCAGTTCATGCCGATGAACATCCATTTCCACGCCAGCCAGAGGCTGCGCGTCAGGCCGGCCAGCCCCGTCTCACTGCACGCGTGATCCATGACCATGCGGCGCCGGTCGGGGGATGACAGCGCGAACAGGCGACCGCGACGATCGACCACGGCAACCACGTCGTCGCCAACGTCGAAGCACTGGCCGCCAAGGAATCCGCGGTACGTTTCGCCGCCTGTTTCGATTTCCACCGGAAGTTTCGCGAACAGGATCTTGTCGTTCTTCCCGACAGTCACGAACGCGTTTGCCGACACGAAGGTCCTGGTCTCGCGCATGTTCGCGTACGACCAGGTCGCCGGACGTTCGACCTTGTCGGCCGCGGCGTTTAACCGGGCCAGGACGAGGTCTTCGTTGGTTTGCTGAAACACCAGCGCATTGGCCGCGGCCCCGTTGCCAGTGAGCGCCGCAAGGATCGGCACCACAGTGTGCGTGAACCAGTAGCCGAGCGATTTTTTACGGGCTTCGGGGTTGACGGGCGACACCTGGCTGTTCCCGGCACTGCCTTGGTCGGGGCGTTCGAGAAAGCGCAACGCGGTCAGTTTGCCTTCGACAAGACGCAAGGGGGATGACATGGGGGCAGGTGGTCGCAACGGGACAAAGTTTGCGGAGTCTACCAGTCGTTCCGCTGGCGCTGCCGCGCGGTCGGCAGCGCCCTGCGATCACGCACCAAAGCCGGCATTCAATCCGGACAACCGAGCCGGTCCGCGAGTTCGTTCAGGTCCCTGACGTCGAAGTCCCACGCGTCGTCCGCTTGCAGGTCCGTCGTCTGGCTGGGCCCGTGTTCGGTCGGCCGCAGCACGAACGCGGTCGCCAGCCCGAGTTGCCGCGCGGCGGCGAGGTCGCCGTTGTGCGCGGCGACCAGGCACAGCTCCGCCGGCGCGACGCCGAGAATCTCGACCGCATCGGTATAGACCTTCGGCGACGGTTTGTACGCGTGCGCGACTTCCGCGCCGAGAATCGCGTCCCACGGCAGGCCGCCGTGCTTCGCGACGTCGATCATCAGCCGGATGTTGCCGTTCGACAACGGCGCGATCACGTAGCGCTGCTTCAGCCGCTGCAGCCCCGCGACCGAATCGGGCCACGGGTCGAGCCGGTGCCACGCGAGGTTGAGCGCGTCGATCTCGTCATCGGGCGCGCCGTCGATCCCGTAGCGGTCGAGGGTGCGCACGAGGTTCTCGCGATGCAGCACGTCGAGCCGCACGTAGCGCCTGCGCCCGCTGCGGATTTCCTCCATCGACGGCGAATATTCGCGGCGCCACGCGTCGGCGAATTCGAGCGGATCGAGATCCGGCGCATGGCGCGCCAGGAACGCGGCGGCTTCGCGCGCGACGCCGTTTCTCCAGTCGACGATCGTTCCGAACACGTCGAAAACGAGCGCCTTGATGTCGGCAGGGTTCGTCATGGGGTTCCGTGAAGATCGGTGAAGGGATGAGCGATGCGCTGCGTGGCGGCGGCGCGACGCCGGTTTCAACGACATTGGATCACGTATCCGCAAACGCGGCTGGCCGCTTCGTCGTGGTGCAATCATCTGATTAATGGCGCTTCGGGCACGTATACCGGGCGCAACCGCGCGTAAGCCCTGATGCGCATGGATGCGCGGGGCGCCGTGGATTGGTGTTAAATGTATTTTGGTGCGCGTTGCGGCGCGTGCCCATGGGGACGCACCGGGTTCGCGTAAACCCGGAGCGATAAACGGCACGAAGAATCGCTCACGAATCGGGCGCATCAGACCCGATCGAACTGACGGGCAGGATTCAGCTTGAATACCGAACCGCAAAGTTCTCGATATAGCCTCGGCCTCGCAGCGGAAGTCCTCGCGTCCGAGCAGAGCGTGCTGAGGCTGATCACGCGCAACACACCGCTGCCGGAACTGCTCGGCGAGGTCTGCCGGCGCGCCGAGGCGCTGCTCGGCGACGGCGCGTCGTGCACGATCCTGCTGCTCGACGCGGACGGCGTGCATGTGCACGTCGGCGCCGCGCCGTCGCTGCCCGCGCAGTACAGCGCCGCCATCGAAGGCGCATCGATCGGGCCCGCCGCGGGCTCGTGCGGCACCGCGATGTACGAGCGCCGGATGATCGCCGTTGAAGACATCGAAACCGATCCATTGTGGGCCGACTATCGTGCGTTCGCGCTGCCGCTCGGCCTGCGCGCGTGCTGGTCGGTGCCGTTCCTGGACGACACGGGCACCGTGCTCGGCGCGTTCGCCGTCTATCACCGCGCGCCGCGGCGGCCCAGCGACACGGAAACCGACCTGCTGCGCGATATCGGCAACAGCGTCGGCCTCGCGGTGCACCAGGATTCGATTGCTCGCCAGCTCGTGCACAGCGAGGAGCATCACCGCCTGGTCGTCAACAGCCTGAACGAAGGGATTCTCGTCTTGTCGCCCGACGGCGTGGTGATCGCGAGCAATCCGAGCGCGAACCGGATGATGCGCGTGAAGGGCGAGCTCGTCGGGCGCCAGTTGTCGAGCGTGATCCTGTACAAGCTGCGCGAGGACGGCACGCCGATCGCGCCCGACGATTGGCCGAGCCGGCTCGCGTTCACCACGGCCACGCCGCTGCTCGACTACTCGGTCGGCTTCGGGCTCGCGGACGGCGACATCATCTGGGTGCGCGGCAACGCGGTGCCGATCGTGAAGCCGGGCGAGACGCGGCCCGAGTCGGTGCTCGTGTCGTTTCACGACATCGGCCCGGTGCGCGAAGCGCAGCAGCAACTGCGCTACCTGGCGACGCGCGACGCGCTCACGGGCCTCTACAACCGGCGCTGGCTCTCCGAGCGGATGCGCGAGCTGTTCGGCACGCGCGAGGCGGCGGCCGGGCCCGCGCGCGTCGCGATCCTGTTCATCGATCTCGTCGGGTTCAAGAAGGTCAACGACACGGCCGGCCACGACGCCGGCGACGCGCTGCTGCGCAGCGTCGCGGCGCGCCTCGCGGCCTGCGCGGGCGGGCGCCATGCGCTCACGCGCGTCGGCGGCGACGAGTTCGTGATCCTCGTCGACCAATGCGACGATCCCGACGAACTGTCCGCGCTCGCGCGCGAGGTGATCGACACGATCGCGAAGCCGTTCGCGATCGCGAACAACGAGTACTGGCTCGGCGTGTCGATCGGGATCAGCGTCGCGCCGCGCGACGGCGACGATGCGGTCACGCTGATGCGCAACGCCGACTCCGCGATGTACGACGCGAAGCAGCGCGGCCGCAACCACTTCACGTTCTTCACCGCGCAATTGAATCTGCGCCTGCAGCGCCGCTTCGCGATCGAGCAGTCGCTGCGCCGCGCGATTTCGTCGGACGCGCTGCGGCTCGCCTACCAGCCGGTCGTCGACGCGCGCAGCGGTCGCACCGTCGGCGCCGAAGCGCTGCTGCGCTGGACGAGCCCCGAGCTCGGGCCGATGTCGCCGACGGAATTCATCCCGGTCGCGGAAGATACGGGGCTCATCGTGGCGATCGGCCAGTGGGTGCTCGAAACGGCCTGCCGGCAGGCCGCCGAATGGCGCCGTACGATCGCGCCCGACCTGATGCTGGCGGTCAACCTGTCGCCGCGGCAGTTCCACGAGGGCCTCGTCGAATCGGTCGATCGCTGCCTCGCGCAGACGCAGCTCGACCCGGGCGCGCTCGAGCTGGAGATTACCGAAGGACTGCTGATGAACGACACGGACACCGTGCTGCCGATGCTCGAGGCGCTCACGGACATGAACGTGCGGATCTCGGTCGACGATTTCGGCACCGGCTATTCGTCGCTTGCGTACCTGAAGCGGTTTCCGCTGCATAACCTGAAGGTCGACCGTTCGTTCGTGTCGGGCGTGCCCGATCATCGCGACTCGGTCGCGATCACGCAGGCCGTCGTCGCGATGGCGCATTCGCTCGGGATGAAGGTCACCGCGGAAGGCGTCGAGACCCAGGCGCAGTCGTGGTTCCTGCAGCAGATCGGCTGCGACATGCAGCAGGGCTACCTGTTCGGCCGGCCGCTCGATCCGACCGACTACGCGCGCCGGCTCGTCACCGTGTAGGCGCTCAAGCGAAACCGCCGCCGGGTGGGCGGGCAGGCGGCGCATCGATCTCCACGCGATTCTTGCCGTCGTGCTTCGCGCGATACAGCGCGCGATCGGCCGCCTCGATCAGCGACGTCGTCGGCAGGCCGGGGGCCGGCACGATGCTCGCGCCGCCGATGCTGATCGTCACGTAGCGGCCCGTCGACGAGTGCGCATGCTCGAGCCGCAGCGCCTCGATCGCGAGGCGGATCTTCTCGCCCAGCAGCCGCGCGGCGCCCGGCGACGTGGCCGGCATCACGACCGCGAACTCCTCGCCGCCGAACCGCGCGGCGAGATCGCCCGATTGCCCGAGACAGCGCTCGATGGTTGCCGCGACCTGCTTGAGCACGCTGTCGCCCGAGACGTGGCCGTACGTGTCGTTGTACAGCTTGAAGTTGTCGACGTCGATCATCAGCAGCGACAGCTCGCTGCGCTCGCGCGTGCCGCGCCGCCACTCGGCCGCCAGGTATTCGTCGAGATAGCGCCGGTTCGACAGCCCGGTCAGGCCGTCCGAATGCGTGAGGCGGCGCAGTTCGAGATTGGCCTCGAGCAGTTGCTGCTGCGATTGCCGCAGCGCGCGATAGGCCTCGTCACGCTGCAGCAGGCTCATGTACGAGCGCGAGTGATAGCGGATCCGCGCGACCAGCTCGATGCGGTCGGGCAGTTTCACGAGGTAGTCATTCGCGCCGGCCGCGAACGCGGCGCTCTTCACCACCGGCTCTTCCTGCGTCGACAGCACGATGATCGGCACGTCGCGCATCGCCGGATTCGCGCGGTACGCCTTCACGAGGCTCAGCCCGTCGGTGCCGGGCATCACGAGATCCTGCAGGATCACCGTCGGCCGCGTCTCGATCGCGGTCGCCAGCGCGTCGTCCGAGCGCGGGCAGTAGTGGAAGTCGATGCCGTCCTCGTCGACGAGCGCGCGCCGGATGGCTTCCGCGACGATCGTCTGGTCGTCGACCAGCAGGACCATCGCGGGGGCGTCGGCGTGCGGCGTGGGGCCGGCGTCGAACGCCGCATGCAGGCCGCCGGGCGGCCGGGAGAGGTCGCTAGTCATGATGGATGCCGGGTTGCGCCCTGGCCGCGAGGGGTGTGACGGGAGTTCATCGGGCTCAGATCCGCGCGAGTGCCGCCAGTTCGCCCGCGATGCGCTCGAGCGGCAGGATCGCGCGTGCCGCGCCGAGCGTTGCGGCCGCTTTCGGCATCCCGTAGACGGCACTGGTCGCCTCATCCTGCGCGATCGTGTGGTAGCCCTTCATGCGTAGTGCCTTCAGGCCGATCGCGCCGTCGCGTCCCATGCCGGTCAGCAGCACGCCGATCACGCGGCCCGGCCAGTGCTCGGTCAGGCTGTTGAAGAACACGTCGACCGACGGCCGGTATGGCGTGGCGGCCGGTTCGCGCGTGTATTCCAGCGTGCCGGCGCGCGTGATGCGCAGGTGATCGTCGGTCGCCGCGAGCAGCGCGACGCCCGGCTGCGGGCGGTCGCCTTCGCGCGCGACGCGCACGGTCAGCGACGTCTGGCCGTCGAGCA
>NZ_VWWG01000135.1:0-17626 GCF_011753085.1 Burkholderia sp. Tr-862 | reverse complement strand
TTGCCTGATGACCATAGCGAGTCGGTCCCACCCCTTCCCATCCCGAACAGGACCGTGAAACGACTCTACGCCGATGATAGTGCGGATTCCCGTGTGAAAGTAGGTAATCGTCAGGCTCCCTAAGCCAAGAACCCCCGCCCGTAAAGGCGGGGGTTTTTGCATTTGTGCGACGAAAAGAGCGATGGCCGCGAGGCGGCCGTCGTTGGCGCATCTCTTCTTCCCGTCACGGGCGCAGGTCCCTGCGCGCAGAGCATGTCGGTGCGTGACAGTCGCGGCATCGACTCACTTTTGGATCCCGCAGTTCATCGATTGCCGGCATGTCGCAGCTCAACCGATCTGCGATGCATGTCCTGCAACCACACGCCAGTTGCTCCCCGACCGCCGCCACAGGCGCGTATAGGCGAACATGCCGTTGAATGCGGCGCCGTCGCAACGACCGGCAAGCATCGCCTTCGTCGTGGTGAGAATCATCTCGCCGATCATCTTCGTCCCCATCTCCTGGATATCGAGTGCGTCGAGGCGCAGCAGCTTCGTGCGATGCACGGACAGATCTTCGTGCTTCGCAATGACCTGCCCGGTCGGGACGGTGAAGATCAGATCGTCATCCAGCAACGTGTCGAGCGCGTCGACGTCGTTGGTGAGCATCGCCGCTCGAAGTGCGGCTTCATACGGTTCGATGACTGCACGAACTGCATCCATATCGGGCCCTCGCATCAGTTCGAAGGATCAGGATTCCACGCATGCTCGCCGGGCGTGGCCGCGGCGGCCTTCGTATTCCGCCATCACGGCTACTCGACAGAGACTACTCCGCTTTCGACAGCGCCTGATGCCACCATCATCAGCAAGCAGATACCTATCGACGCGAGGATATTGACCGAGGGATAGAACGCAATCGCGACATTCCACGTGCTCAGCGCGTACTTGAGGACGCACAGCGTCCGGTCGGACCGAGGCCGGCAAGCTCGACCAGCGTGCCAGGCAGATCGACATCGTCGGGTCGCCGGGTCAGCATTCAGAGCGATATCGCCGTTAGCGCCGCGCACACCAAAAACCAGTCGATGCGATCCAGCCGCGTTCGCCGCGAAACAGACTCGCGACGAAAGTCAGCAAGCCAGTAGCCGCGCGGGTAGACGGCATGTCGCACCGACCCCGCAGCGCGCCCGCCCGGCCCCGCAGCGCATCAATGCTCCGGTTGCGCCGCATTGACGTCGCGCCGAAACGCGCCCGGGCTCGTCCCCGTCCATTTCCGGAACGCGCGATGAAACGCGCTGGGTTCGGTGAAGCCGAGTTCGGCCGCGATTTCCGCGACGCTGAGCCTGTGCGCGCGCAGCAGCGACTGGGCCAGTGCGCCACGCAGTTCGTCCTTGATCGACGCGAAGCTCTGTCCCTCGCTGCGCAAGCGTCGCCGCAACGTCGCGGGCGTCGTGCCGAGGCGCACGGCGAGCGTGTCGAAGTCCGGCCACTCGGCGGCCGGCAGTGCCTTCAGGTGCGCGCGCGTTTTTGCCACCCAGCCGGTGTCGTGCCGGTAGCGAACCAGCAAGTTGCCGGGCGCGCCGCGCAGGAAGGTCTTCAGTGCCTGTGCGGAGCGGATCGTCGGCAGCGCGAGATACGCGGCGTTGAAGGCGAGCCGGCTGTCGGGCCGGTCGAAATGGACCGGTACCCCGAAGAATTGGTGGTAATCGCTGCGGTGGTCGGGGCTCGGGCACGCGAAATCGATGCGCTGCAGTGGAATACGCCGGCCGGTCAGCCAGCAGGCGACGCCGAGCAGGATCAGCCAGAACGTCCGGTAAGCGAACGCGGAATAGGGCGCGCCCGCCTGCTTGAGCACGATCTGCGCCTGCCCGTCGGCGACTACGAGCTCGCCGTGCGGCTCGTCGAGCACCACGCGCAGGAACTGCAGCGCACGCCGCAGCGCCTTCTCGAGCGTGCCCGCATCCAGCACGGCATGGCACAGCAGCATGAAGCTGCCACGCCGCATCGGGCGGGCCGCGAGCCCGAAGAATTCGTCGTCGATCGCGCTGGCGATCGCCAGCCACAGCCGGCCATACTGCTGCGGCGTGACGGGCCCGCGCACGGCGGCCGGCAGGCCGGCCGCGTGCAGCACCGGCCCGGCCGGAATCCGTTGCCGGCTCAGGCTCTCGAGCGCATCCTCGACGAAATCGGGCGAGATCATCTGCGGCCCCATTTTTCATGCCCTCCAGACATGGCAAAAGCGATCACGATTCTAGATTCTGTTTGTCATTGATTGCAATGTGACTGCTGTCTACCATCATCGATATACCCTCGGTTCGCCGGCGGTCATAACGAACAGGAGACACGCATGCGTGATGGAGCAACTGCCCGGGAGGTGCCGGCCTACGCCGACGCCGTGGCCGGCTTCCGTATCGAGACCGCCGCCGCATATCTGCACGGCGACCTGGAGCAGGGCCTGAACGCCTGCGTCGAATGCTGCGACCGGCATGCGGCGGCGGACGCGAACGCGATCGCACTCGACTGGATCGACGTCGGCGGCCGGCACCGCAGCTTCACGTTCGCGCAGATGCAGGCGCTGTCGGCGCGCGTCGCGAACCTGCTGGTCGAGCAGGGCGTGAAGCCGGGTGACGTGGTGGCCGGCCTGTTGCCGCGCACGCCTGAACTCGTCGCGACGATCCTCGGCACATGGCGCGCGGGCGCCGTCTACCAGCCGCTTTTCACCGCATTCGGACCGAAGGCGATCGAGCACCGGCTGCGCATGAGCGATGCGCGGCTGATCGTCACCAACATCGCGAATCGCGCGAAGCTCGACGAGATCGTGGATTGCCCGCCGGTCGCCACGGTGCGCGAGCCGGGCGACACGCTGCCGGCCCGCGACATCGATTTCCGTGCGGCGCTCGACGCGCAGTCGGGCACGTTCGAACCAGTGCTGCGCAAGGGCACCGACCTGTTCATGATGATGTCGACGTCGGGCACGACGGGCTTGCCGAAGGGCGTGCCGGTGCCGCTGCGCGCCTTGCTCGCGTTCGGCGCATACATGCGCGACGCGGTGGACCTGCGCGACAGCGACCGCTTCTGGAACATCGCCGATCCGGGTTGGGCATACGGTCTCTACTACGCGATCACGGGCCCGCTGCTGCTCGGCCATGCCACGACGCTGTACGAAGGCAGCTTCACGGTCGACAGCACCTGCGACGTGATCGAACGGCTCGGCATCACGAGCCTCGCCGGTTCGCCGACCGCGTATCGGATGCTGATGGCGGCCGGCACCGAAGTGGCGGCGCGGCTGAAAGGGCAACTGCGGGTCGTCAGCAGCGCGGGCGAACCGCTGAATCCGGAAGTCGTGCGCTGGTTCCACGCGGCGCTCGGCGCGCCGATCCACGACCACTACGGCCAGACCGAACTCGGGATGGTCGTGAACAACCATCACGGGCTCACGCACGTCGTCCATGTCGGTTCTGCAGGGCTCGCGATGCCCGGCTATCGCGTCGCGGTACTCGACGAAGCCGGTCGCGAGCTCGGCCCGGGCGAGCCCGGCAACCTCGCGATCGACATCGCACGCTCGCCGCTACTGTGGTTCTACGGCTACTGGCAGCAGGATACGCCGGCGATCGCGGGCGGCTACTACCGTACCGGCGACAACGTCGAGCTCGAGCCGGACGGCACCGTGAGCTTCATCGGCCGCGCGGACGACGTGATCACGTCGTCCGGCTACCGGATCGGCCCGTTCGACGTGGAAAGCGCGCTGATCGAGCATCCGGCCGTCAGCGAGGCCGCGGTGATCGGCGTGCCGGACCCGGAGCGCACGGAGATCGTGAAGGCGTTCGTCGTGCTGTCGAAAGGTTTTGAAGGCACGCCGGCGCTGGCCGACGAACTGAGCCAGCACGTGAAGCGGCGGCTGTCGGCCCACGCGTATCCGCGCGCGATCGACTTCGTCGACGCGCTGCCGAAAACCCCGAGCGGCAAGATCCAGCGTTTCGTTCTGCGCAAGATGGAAGCCGAGAAAGCTGCTCAATCCTGAAGACTGAATACGGAGTGCGAATGAATATCGAGGATCGCGTTTTTCTGGTTACGGGTGCCGGTTCGGGCCTCGGCGCCGCGGTGGCGCGCATGGTGGTGGCTGAAGGCGGCAAGGCGGTGTTGCTGGACGTCAATGAGGATGCCGGCGCGAGCCTCGCGCACGAACTCGGTGCGGCCGCATGCTTCGTGAAGACCGACGTGACGAGCGAAGCCGACGGGCAAGCGGCCGTTGCCGCCGCGCGCGATGCGTTCGGCCGCATCGACGCGCTCGTGAACTGCGCGGGCGTCGCGCCGGGCGAGAAAGTCGTCGGCCGCGAAGGCCCGCATTCGCTCGAGCGCTTCGCGCGCGCGGTGTCGATCAACCTGGTCGGCACGTTCAACATGATCCGGCTGGCGGCCGAAGTGATGTCGAAGCAGGACGCCGACGCGCAGGGCGAGCGCGGCGTGATCGTCAACACCGCGTCGGTCGCGGCGTTCGACGGACAGATCGGGCAGGCCGCGTATGCGGCATCGAAGAGCGGCGTGGTGGGCATGACGCTGCCGATCGCGCGCGAACTCGCGCGGTTCGGCATTCGCGTGGTGACGATCGCACCGGGCATCTTCGCGACGCCGATGATGACCGGCATGCCGCAGGACGTGCAGGACGCGCTCGGCAAGAGCGTGCCGTTCCCGCCGCGGCTCGGCCGCCCCGACGAATTCGCGGCGCTGGTGCGCCACATTGCCGAGAATACGATGCTGAACGGCGAAGTCATTCGTCTCGATGGTGCGTTGCGCATGGCGCCGCGCTGAAACTGAAACTGGAACTGGAACTGGAGAAACTCGATCATGACGACACAGGATCCGATCGTAATCGTCGGTGCGGCACGCACGCCGATGGGTGGTTTTCAGGGCGACCTCGCCGGGGCCAGCGCGAGCGAGCTCGGCGCGGCGGCAATCCGCGCGGCGCTCGAGCGCGCGCGCGTGCCGGCCGAGCGCATCGATGAAATCGTGTTCGGCTGCGTGCTGCCGGCCGGCCAGGGTCAGGCGCCGGCGCGGCAGGCCGCGCTGAAGGCCGGATTGCCGCTGGCCGCGGGCGCGACCACGGTCAACAAGATGTGCGGCTCCGGGATGAAGGCCGCGATGTTCGCGCACGACCTGCTGCTGGCCGGGTCGGCGGACGTGGCGGTCGCGGGCGGGATGGAGAGCATGACGAATGCGCCGTACCTGCTGCCGAAGGCGCGCGCGGGGATGCGCATGGGTCACGGCCAGGTGCTCGACCACATGTTCCTCGACGGGCTCGAGGACGCATACGACAAGGGCCGGCTGATGGGCACGTTCGCGGAGGATTGTGCGCAGGCCTACCAGTTCACGCGCGAGGCGCAGGATGCGTTCGCGATCGCGTCGCTGACGCGTGCGCAACGTGCGATCGCGGAAGGGCGCTTCACGTCGGAGGTCGCGCCGGTGACCGTGAAGGCCGGCAAGACCGAAGCGGTGGTGTCGATCGACGAGCAACCGGGCAAAGCGAAGCTCGACAAGATTCCGACGCTCAAGCCGGCGTTCCGCGAAGGCGGCACGGTAACGGCGGCCAATTCGTCGTCGATTTCCGACGGCGCGGCCGCGCTCGTGATGATGCGTCGCTCGGAAGCGGAGCGGCTCGGCCTCACGCCGAAGGCCGTGATCGTCGGGCATTCGACCTACGCGAACAAGCCGGGCCTGTTCGCGACGGCACCGATCGGCGCGATTCGTAAGCTATCCGAAAAAACCGGCTGGAACCTGCGCGACGTCGACCTGTTCGAGATCAACGAAGCCTTCGCGGTGGTCGTGATGGCCGCGATGCGCGATCTCGACCTCTCGCACGACAAGGTCAACGTGCACGGCGGCGCATGTGCGCTCGGCCATCCGATCGGCGCATCGGGTGCACGCGTGATGGTGACGCTGCTGGCCGCGCTCGAATCGTATGGCCTGAAGCGCGGCATCGCATCGCTGTGCATCGGCGGCGGCGAGGCGACGGCGATCGCGATCGAGCGCGTCGCGTAACGCGCACGCGTTTACGCATCACGCGCGGGACGGCACGTACGCCGTCTCGCGACGCGGGCGGCGGGCATCGTGTCCGTCGCCCGTTTTGTTTTCCCGGGAATGGGCGATCGCGCTACGCGCTCGCGCCCGGCGACACCGCACCGCACGCGCGGATCACGAGTTGCACGACGTGCTCGGTCTTCTCGGCGAAGGCCTTCTGCGTGAACGCACGCTTGCCGCTCAGCGCGCGGATCTGCGCATCGAAATCCGCATAGTGCTGCGTGGTCGCCCAGATCAGGTACATCAATGCGTGCGCATCGATCGGTGCGAGCAGCCCGCGCGCGATCCAGCCTTCGATCACGTTCACGCGCGTGTCGAACCACGGCTTCACACGTTCCGACAGAATGTCCTGCATGTGCTCGGCGCCGTGGATGATCTCGTTGGCCCACACTTTCGAGCCGAGCGGGCGCCGTCGCGACAGATCCATCTTCGCGCGCACGTAGCTGCCGATCGCCTCGACCGGATCGTCACCGGCCTCGAACGAGCCGGCCGCGCGGTGCCAGTCTTCGAACAGGTCGTCGAGCACGCGGCGGTACAACGCCAGCTTCGTCGGGAAGTAGTAATGCAGGTTCGCCTTCGGCAGGCCTGCCCGTTCGGCGATCATCGCGGTGCTCGCGCCGTCGAGCCCGCGCTCCGCGAACACGGCTTCCGCGCAGGCCAGCAGATGCGCTTCGTTGGACTCGCGAATGTGCGCCTTGCGTCGCCGCAAAGGCGTGCCCGTTTCGTCGTGGCCGCCGGCTGCGGCGGCCGCTTCGTCATGTCTCATCGTTGCCCTCGCGCGGCAGGCGTGCCGCGTTGGGCTTCATTCTAGTCGCAGGTCTGCATCGAACGCACGTGCGCGCATGGATCCGTGCGTGCGCGATGCTGCGATGCGATGGCACGTTTCTCGCTCGAACAGGTCACGCAAGAAAGACGTTGCGCTGGACATTTTGATGGTCTAAAACCTGTCCAATCGGACAGGATTCGACGAGCGGCGGAACGCAGTGCCAGCACCCCGCCGATCGATCGGACGAATCGCACGAACGATGCGCACCTGCACCGCGCAGGTGCGGGTTTGCCCCGACAGCAGTAATGCGTGCACCGGCACCGACCGGGATCACGACATGACGACCCCACAGGAGCGATACGAATGGACACGGTATCGGAAACAGTGAAGCGGGCAGCATTCGACACGTCGATCAAGGTCGACGGCAGACGGCTGTGGGACAGCCTGATGGAGGTGGCGAAGATCGGCGCGACGCCGAAGGGCGGCGTCTGCCGCCTCGCGCTGACCGATCTCGACAAGGCCGGGCGCGACCTGATCGTCAGTTGGGCCAAGGCGGCCGGCTGCACGGTGACGGTCGATACGATGGGTAACGTATTCATGCGTCGCGCAGGGCGCGCGGCCGACGCGGCGCCGGTCGTCACCGGCTCGCACGCGGATTCGCAGCCGACGGGCGGCCGCTTCGACGGCATCTACGGCGTGCTCGGCGGCCTCGAGGTGATTCGCAGTCTGAACGATCACGGCATCGAGACCGAGCATCCGATCGAGGTCGTGATCTGGACCAACGAGGAAGGCTCGCGCTTCGCCCCGGCGATGGTCGCGTCGGGCGTGTTCGCGGGGGTGTTTTCGCTCGAATACGGGCTGTCGCGCAAGGACGTCGACGGCAAGACGATCGGCGACGAGCTGGCGCGCATCGGCTATGCCGGCGACGTGCCGTGCGGCGGCCGCAAGCTGCATGCGGCGTTCGAGCTGCATATTGAGCAGGGGCCGATTCTCGAAGCGGAGTGCAAGACGATCGGCGTGGTGACCGACGCGCAGGGGCAGCGCTGGTACGAGATCACGTTCACCGGCCAGGAAGCGCATGCGGGGCCCACGCCGATGCCGCGCCGCCGCGACGCGCTGCTCGGCGCGTCGCGCGTCGTCGATCTCGTGAACCGGATCGGCCTCGATCACGCGCCGTTCGGTTGCGCGACGGTCGGGATGATGCAGGTTCATCCGAACTCGCGCAACGTGATTCCGGGCCGCGTGTTCTTCACCGTCGATTTCCGTCATCCGGACGACGCCGTGCTCGCGAAGATGGACGCTGCGCTGCGCGACGGCGTCGCGCGCATCGCGGGCGAGATCGGGCTGGAGACCGCGCTCGAGCAGATTTTCTACTACAAGCCCGTCGCGTTCGATCCGGCCTGCGTGGCGGCCGTGCGCGACGCGGCCGACCGCTTCGGCTACTCGCATCGCGACATCGTGTCGGGTGCGGGACACGACGCGTGCTATCTGGCGCAGGTCGCGCCGACGTCGATGGTGTTCGTGCCCTGCGTCGACGGCATCAGCCACAACGAGATCGAGGACGCGACGCCTGCATGGATCGAGGCAGGCGCGAACGTGCTGCTGCACGCGATGCTCTCGCGTGCGTGCGAGCCGGCTTCATGACGGATCGAATATAGCGCGGCCGGCAGGCTGCTCATCGCCTGACCGTAGCACTCCAAAACATAGCCGACCCGACTGTGCATTCACAGCCGGCGCGGACGGCTTTGTCTCCACTCAGTCGAAGGAACGCGTATGACCACCAAGCCAACCGGCGATATCGCCGCGCATCGCCTGACGTCCACGCAACTCTCGTGCGAATTCGCCGATATCGCGCCGCTGCTCGATCCGACTGCCGCCGCGGCGGCCGCCAGCCGCTGCCACTACTGCTACGACGCGCCGTGCGTGCAGGCTTGCCCGACGCAGATCGATATCCCGAGCTTCATCCGCAAGATCGGCAACGGCAACCTGAAGGGCGCGGCGACCGACATCCTGTCCGCGAATCCGCTCGGCGGGATGTGTGCACGCGTGTGCCCGACCGAGATCCTGTGCGAAGGCGCGTGCGTGCGCAATCACCAGGACGCGCAGCCGGTTGCGATCGGCGCGCTGCAGCGGCACGCGACCGACTGGGCGATGGCGACCGGTGCGGTGCGCTTCACGCGTGCGCCCGATACGGGGCGGCATGTCGCGGTGGTCGGCGCGGGGCCGGCCGGGCTCGCCTGCGCGCACCGGCTCGCGCTTGCCGGGCATCGCGTCACGCTGTTCGACGCGCGGCCGAAGGCGGGCGGCTTGAACGAATACGGAATCGCCGCGTACAAGACCGTCGACGATTTCGCGCAGCGCGAAGTCGAGTGGCTGCTGTCGGTCGGCGGTATCGCGCTGGAGACGGGCGTCGCGCTCGGCCGCGACATGACGCTCGACGCATTGCGCGAGCAGCATGACGCGGTGTTTCTCGCGATGGGGCTGGGCGGCGTGCGCACGCTCGCGATCGACGGCGAGCAGTTGACCGGCGTGATGAACGCGGTCGACTTCATCGAGCAGGTGCGACAGGCCGACGGGCTGGAGAACGTGCCGGTCGGGCGGCGCGTGGTCGTGATCGGCGGCGGCAACACGGCGATCGACGCGTCCGTGCAGAGCCGCAAGCTCGGCGCCGAGCGCGTGACGATGGTGTACCGGCGCGGCGTGGACGCGATGAGCGCGACGTGGGCCGAACGCGAGTTCGCGCAAAAGAGCGGCGTCACGCTCGTCACGCACGCGAAGCCGGTGCGGATCGCGGGCGCGGACGGGCACGTGACGGGCGTCGAATTCGAGGCTGCGTCGGGCGAACGCTTCACCGTCGACGCGGACATGGTGCTGAAGGCAATTGGCCAGACGCTGGTGCCGGACGGTATAGCGGCCGCATTGCTGACGGCGGACGGGACGCGCATCGCGGTCGATGCGGACGGACGCACCGCGTTGCCCGACGTGTGGGCCGGCGGCGATTGCGCGGCGACGGGCGGTATCGACCTGACGGTGCAGGCCGTGCAGGACGGCAAGCGCGCCGCGGCCGCGATCGACGCGGCGCTCGCGCAGCGCGACGCCAAGGCCGCGTGAGCGCGGCCTACGCAACGGCATCGCGCACGCCGCGCGGATCACGATAAACGCCCCATTTTCACGGAGCCGAACATGGCCGACCTTCGCTGCACCATCGCAGGCATCACTTCGCCGAATCCCTTCTGGCTCGCCTCCGCGCCGCCGACCGACAAGGCGTACAACGTCAACCGCGCATTCGAGGCGGGCTGGGGCGGCGTCGTCTGGAAGACGCTGGGGCTCGATCCGCACGTCGTCAACGTCAGCTCGCGCTACGGCGCGGTGCAGTGGAACGGCCAGCGGATCGCCGGGCTGAACAACATCGAGCTGATCACCGACCGCCCGCTTGACGTGAACCTGAGAGAGATCGCGCAGGTGAAGCGCGACTGGCCCGACCGCGCGCTGATCGTGTCGCTGATGGTGCCGTGCAACGAGCGCGACTGGAAATGGATCCTGCCGCTCGTCGAGGATACGGGCGCCGACGCGGTCGAGCTGAACTTCGGCTGCCCGCACGGGATGAGCGAGCGCGGGATGGGCGCGGCCGTCGGGCAGGTGCCGGAATACGTCGAGATGGTCACGCGCTGGGTCAAGGAAGGCACGAAGCTGCCGTGCCTCGTGAAGCTCACGCCGAACATCAGCGACATCCGGATGGGCTCGCGCGCCGCCTACAAGGGCGGCGCGGACGGCGTGTCGCTGATCAACACGATCAACTCGATCGTCGCGGTGGACCTCGACCAGATGGCGCCGATGCCGACCGTCGACGGCAAGGGCACGCACGGCGGCTATTGCGGCCCCGCGGTCAAGCCGATCGCGCTGAACATGGTTGCGGAGATCGCGCGCGACCCGGAAACGCCCAACCTGCCGATTTCCGGCATCGGCGGGATTTCGTCGTGGCGCGACGCGGCCGAATTCATGGTGCTCGGCGCCGGCAGCGTGCAGGTGTGCACCGCCGCGATGCACTACGGCTTCCGGATCGTGACGGATCTCGCCGACGGGCTGTCGAACTGGATGGACGAGAAGGGCTACGCGACGCTCGACGACATCCGCGGCCGCGCGGTGCCGAACGTCACCGACTGGAAATACCTGAACCTGAAATACGACATCAAGGCGCGCATCGACCAGGACCGCTGCATCCAGTGCGGGCTGTGCCATATCGCGTGCGAGGACACGTCGCACCAGGCGATCACCGCCGAGAAGGACGGCGTGCGGCATTTCGAAGTGGTGGACGCGGAGTGCGTCGGGTGCAATCTTTGCATGCATGTGTGTCCGGTCGAGCAATGCATCACGATGGAGCGGGTCGACGCGGGCGACTATGCGAACTGGACCACGCATCCGAACAATCCGGCGCGTGCCGACGCGGGTGCCGGCCCGGTGGAACCCGCGAAGCACGCGAAGGCGGCCTGACCGGCGGCCGGCGGCGCGGTACGGGTCGCGCCGCTGCTTTTGTCCTGTTTCGCCGGCATCGCGCGATGCCGGCGCTGACGTTTACGTGGAGCGCTTTCGATGAAACCAGCAGCGATTCCCGCCGATGCCGACAGCGCCGCGGCGCCGGCCGGCAGCCTGTACAACGACGACCTCGCGCCGACGACGGCGGCGCAGCGCACGTGGCGGTGGTACCACTTCGCGGCGCTGTGGGTCGGGATGGTGATGAACATCGCGTCGTACATGCTCGCGGCCGGGCTGATCCAGGAAGGCATGTCGCCGTGGCAGGCGGTGCTGACCGTGTTGCTCGGCAACCTGATCGTGCTCGTGCCGATGCTGCTGGTCGGCCATGCGGGCGCGAAGCACGGGATTCCATACGCGGTGCTCGTGCGTGCGTCGTTCGGCACGCAGGGCGCGAAGCTGCCGGCGCTATTGCGCGCGATCGTCGCATGCGGCTGGTACGGCATCCAGACCTGGCTCGGCGGCAGTGCAATCTACACGCTGCTGAACATCCTGACCGGCAACGCGCTGCACGGCGCGGCGCTGCCGGTCGTCGGCATCTCGTTCGGGCAGCTCGCGTGCTTCCTGGTGTTCTGGGCGCTGCAGCTGTACTTCATCCTGCACGGCACCGATTCGATCCGCTGGCTCGAGAGCTGGTCGGCGCCGATCAAGGTCGTGATGTGTGTCGCGCTCGTGTGGTGGGCGACGTCGCAGGCGGGTGGCTTCGGCTCGATGCTGTCGGCGCCGTCGCAGTTCGTCGCGGGCGGCAAGAAGGCCGGACTCTTCTGGGCGACGTTCTGGCCGGGCCTGACCGCGATGGTGGGCTTCTGGGCGACGCTCGCGCTGAACATTCCCGACTTCACGCGCTTCGCGCATTCGCAGCGCGACCAGATGATCGGTCAGTCGATCGGGCTGCCGCTGCCGATGGCGCTGCTGTCGGTGGTGTCGGTCGTCGTGACGTCGGCGACCGTCGTGATCTACGGCAACGCGATCTGGGATCCGATCGACCTGACGAGCCGGATGACCGGCATCGGTGTCGGCATCGCGCTCGTGATCCTCACGCTCGACACGATGTGCTGCAACCTCGCGGCGAACCTCGTCGGCCCCGCTTACGATTTCTCGAGCCTGTGGCCGAAGGCGATCTCGTATCGCACCGGCGGGATGATCACCGCGACGATCGCGATCGTGATGATGCCGTGGAAGATCCTCGCGACAACCGACGGCTATATCTTCACCTGGCTCGTCGGCTATTCGGCGCTGCTCGGCCCGGTCGCGGGCATCCTGATGGTCGACTACTTCCTGATTCGCGGCACACGGCTCGATACGCACGCGCTGTTCGACGAGCGCGGCGACTTCAGCTATGCGCGCGGCTGGAACCCGGCCGCACTGGCCGCGCTCGCGATCGGCGTGCTGCCGAACCTGCCCGGCTTCCTGCATACCGCATTCCCGGCGTCGTTCCCGAACGTGCCGGCCTTCTTCAACACGCTTTACACGTACGCGTGGTTCGTCGGCCTCGTGCTGGCGTCCGGCGTGTACGGCACCTGGATGAAGTGGCGCGCCGCCCAGCGCGCGCAGATCGCGAGTGCGTGATGCGCGTAGGCATGCGGCACCCGACAATCAACGAGGAGGCAACGACATGGCAATCCTGATTCGCGGCGGCACCGTGGTCGATGCGGACCGCACCTATCGCGCGGACGTACTGTGTGCCGACCCGCAGGACGGCGGCACGATCCTGCAGATCGCCGAGACGATCGACGCGCCGGCCGGCGCGACGGTGGTCGACGCGCACGACCAGTACGTGATGCCGGGCGGCATCGATCCGCATACGCACATGGAACTGCCGTTCATGGGCACGACGGCGAGCGACGACTTTTATTCAGGGACGGCCGCGGGGCTGTCGGGCGGCACGACGAGCATCATCGACTTCGTGATCCCGAGCCCGAAGCAGCCGCTGATGGACGCGTTCCGCGAATGGCGCGGCTGGGCGGAGAAGGCGGCGGCCGACTACGGTTTTCATGTGGCCGTCACGTGGTGGGACGAATCGGTGCACCGCGACATGGGCACGCTCGTGCGCGAGCACGGCGTGTCGAGCTTCAAGCACTTCATGGCGTACAAGAACGCGATCATGGCCGACGACGAGGTGCTCGTGAACAGCTTCTCGCGTTCGCTCGAACTCGGCGCGCTGCCGACCGTGCACGCGGAGAACGGCGAACTCGTGTTCCGGCTGCAGCAGGCGCTGCTCGCGCGCGGGATGACCGGGCCGGAGGCGCATCCGCTGTCGCGTCCGCCCGAGGTCGAGGGCGAAGCCGCGAACCGTGCGATTCGCATTGCCCAGGTGCTCGGCGTGCCCGTGTATATCGTGCACGTGTCGTCGAAGGACGCAGTCGATGCGATCACGCGCGCGCGCAGCGAAGGGCTGCGCGTGTTCGGCGAAGTGCTGCCGGGCCACCTGGTGATCGACGAGGCCGTTTATCGCGACCCGGACTGGACGCGTGCGGCCGCGCATGTGATGAGCCCGCCGTTCCGCTCGGCCGAGCATCGCGAGGCGCTGTGGCGCGGGCTGCAGGCCGGCCAGCTGCATACGACGGCGACCGACCACTGCGTGTTCTGCGCGTCGCAGAAGGCGATGGGCCGCGAGGACTTCACGAAGATTCCGAACGGCTGCGGCGGCGTCGAGGACCGCATGTCGGTGCTGTGGCATCACGGCGTGAATCACGGCCGCATCACGCCGAACGAGTTCGTGCGGATCACGTCGACGAACGCCGCGCAGATCTTCAACCTATATCCGCGCAAGGGGGCGGTGCAGGTCGGCGCCGATGCCGACCTCGTCGTGTGGGATCCGGCCGCGACGAAGACGATCTCGGTGAAGACCCATCACCAGCAGGTCGACTTCAACGTGTTCGAAGGGATGACGGTACAGGGCGTCGCGACGCACACGCTCACGCGCGGCGCGCTCGCATGGGCCGACGGCGAGCTGCGTGCGGTGCGCGGCGCGGGCCGCTACCTGCAGCGGCCGCCTGCCGCCGGCTACTACGAGGCCGCCCGCATCGCGAACCGGCTGCGCGAGCCGCATCCGGTCGAGCGCGCCGGCTGAGCGAGGGCGAAGCGCGCGAACCGGACGAAGGCGCGCGCGCTCGCCGCGGCGGTCAGCGCGCGTCGCCCGCGTTCGCTTCGCGGATCGGGATCACGGTGCGCGCGCCGCACTGGCGCAGCAGGTCGCGCAGTTCGTTGATGACCGGGAACACCTCGTGGTTCCAGTCGGCGCCCTGCCGGTCGTGCGCTTCCTGCTCGCGCTCGACGATCCAGCGATCCTCGCGGAAGATCCGCTCGGTGAACCAGACGAGCAGCGGCCACGCGAGATCGAGCGCGAACGGGATGCCCGGCTTGTGGATGGACAGCACGCCGAACGTGCGGTTGGTGCGCTGCTCCGCGTCGAGCGGCACGTAGACGATCCACAGGTCCATCACGAGCGTGCCCTCGCTCGAGCGGATCTGCAGCGTCTGGTACGGGTAGAGGGTGCGCACCGTCATCACGCTCTTGTCGGACTGGTCGGCCGGCTTCTTGCTGGCGCCGAACACGAGCGCCTCGCCGACCGGCTGCTTGCCTTCCATCCGCGCGAACGTGTAGTCGACCTCGACCCAGTCGTCGCCGCGCCGGCGGCCGAGGCTGCGCGCGCGCATCTGTCCCATCTGCTTGCGATGCAGGAACTGATGGTTCATGTCCATCAGGTTCTCGTGCATGAACGAGTAGTGGCACTTGACCTCGCGGCCGAAGCGGCGTGTCTTGAATGCACGGTCGTCCGCCGATTCGAGCGCGGGGAACGGGCGTTCGTCGGCGAGCGTCGCGTCGCCGGGGAACACGAAGATCAGCCCGTGCGCCTCGCGGCACGGATACGCGCGCACGCCGTTGGGCAAACGCTCGCGGCCGAGGTAAGGCACGTCGACGCAGCGGCCGCTGTCGCACGCGTAGGTCCAGCCGTGGTAGCAGCAGCGCAGCGTTTCGCCGGACACGACGCCCGCATGCAGCGGCACCTGGCGGTGTGCGCAACGATCTTCGAGCGCATACACGGCGCCGGATTCGGTGCGCACGAGCACGATCGGATCGCCGGCGAAGCGCACGCCGAGCGTCTTGCCGCGCTTGAGCTCGCGCGACCACGCGAGCGGATACCAGTGGTCGGGATGAATGGGCACGCGGCGCAGGTCGCGCACGACCGCGCCGGTGGACGGTTCTTCAAGGGTGCTGCTGTCAGACAAAGGCACTGCGCGCATGCGTGACGCCTCCTGGCAAGCTGGTGAGTTCCGGGCGCCGCGTGATGCGGCGGGGACTGATCTGGAGAAGTCTACGCGAAGTTGGCCCGTGCAGCTGACCTGATCGGGGTTTGCCCCGTCGGCGCGGCATGCGTTTCGTTGATGCAGCTCAAACACGGCCGGCGGCGCGGGCCGGCCGCGTCATGCCGCGGGCCGGGCCGCCGCGCCGCCGGCGAACTGTCACAGATGGGCGTCCCGCCACAGCACCGCGTCGGGACGATACAGCGTCGGGAAGCGCTGCTTCAGCCCGGCAACCTTCGGCATGTCGTTGTATGCGATGTACGGCGCGTCAGGATGCAGCTCGAGGTAGTTCTGGTGATACGCCTCGGCCGGATAGAAGCCCTTGTACGGCTCGACGCGCGTGACGACGGGCGACGGGAACGTGTGCGCGGTGCCGAGCTGCGCGATGTACGCGGTCGCGACGGCCCGCTGCTGCGCGGTGGTCGGGAAGATCGCGGACCGGTATTGCGAACCTTCGTCGGGGCCCTGGCGGTTCAGTTCGGTCGGATCGTGCGCGACCGAGAAGAACACCTGCAGCAGCCGGCCGTACGTGACCTGCGTCGGGTCGTAGACGATGCGCACCGATTCCGCATGGCCGGTCAGCCCGGTGCCGACCAGCGCGTAATGCGCGGTTTCGGATGCGCCGCCCGCATAGCCGGCCGTGACCTGCTTCACGCCCTTCACGTGCTCGAACACGCCCTGCACGCCCCAGAAGCAGCCGCCGGCGATCACGGCGGTTTCCTCGTGCGATGTGCCCGGGGTTTCGTCGAGCGTCGGCGCGGGCACCGTGCGCATCGGTTCCGCGGAACTGACGACGCGCTGGTAGCCGAACACGGCGGCGGCCGCGAGGGCGATCGCGCCGATGCGGCGCAGCATGGCCGCCCGCCGCCGCGGTGCGGAATCGCGAGTGGATGTCGGGATCATGAGTTGCTCCTTCGAAAACGAGGGACGAAATAAGGTGGTCCGGGCCGCGGCACTCAACCAAACGTGAACGCATACGCATCGACGCCCGGATCGAGAAACTCGATCGAAAACGTGCGATCGGCAATCGTGCCCGGCTGCCGCACCAGCTGGTACAGGCGTTGGCCGGTGACGGTGCCGTAGCCCTGCGCGTCGGCGTCGGCGCCGTGTGCCGCGCCGGGCGCCGCGCCGTCGAGCGTCACGCGAAAGCGCACCGGCTTGCCGTTCGCCCCCGGGCCGAGCACGAGGTGCAGGTCGCGCGCATGGAAGCGATAGACGATCCGGCCGGCCGGCGCGGCGAGCGTCGCGCGCTCGGCGCCGACCTGCCACGTGCCGGCGAGGCCCCAGTCGTTCAGGTCGGGGTGAGCGGGCGCGTCGTAGCGGTGTGACGCGTCGCGCACGACGCCGCCCGGCGACGTGAAGTCCTCCGCACGCGCATAGCCGACATAGGTTTCGGGCGAGCGGACGTCCGCGCTGTCGGCCGCCGCGAGCGCGCCTTTCGCGGGCGCGCCGGTGAGCCCGAGCGGCACATTCAGCGCTTCCGGGTGGCCGGCTTCGGCGAGCAGCGACTGGATCGCGCGTTCCGACTGCGCGTATTCGCCTTCGCCGAAGTGGTGATGGCGGATCCGTCCCTGTGCGTCGACGAAGTAGTGCGCGGGCCAGTATTCGTTGCCGAACGCGCGCCAGATCGCATAGCCGTTGTCGATCGCGACCGGGTAGTCGATGCCGAGGTCACGCACGGCCTTCTTCACGTTGCCGATGTCGCGCTCGAACGCGAACTCCGGTGCGTGCACACCGATCACGACGAGCCCGTACGGCGCGTACTTGTGCGCCCAAGCGGTCGTGTACGGCAGCGTGCGCAGGCAGTTGATGCACGAATACGTCCAGAAATCGACGAGCACGACCTTGCCGCGCAGGCCGGCCGCGGTCAGCGGCGGCGAATTCAGCCACTGCACGGCGCCCGGCTCCCGCGCCACGTCGAAGGCCCCGCCGATCCGCGTGTGCGTCGGCGATTCCGACACGCAACTGAACCTGA